>PMOK01000152.1 GCA_003162425.1 Bryobacterales bacterium
CCATTTCCAACTGAACCAGAACATCAACAGAAGCTCCTGTGACAATTCTACTCTGCTACTGGATTGGTCCGTGCACAACTGTTTCCCACGTGTCCGCGGCGCGCTGGTCATCTTCCGGTAATGCGTGGGAGTATATTCTCGCGGTGATGTTGGTATCGGCATGGCCGAGCCGAGCGGATACGGTCGGCAGAGGAACGTGTTTCGACAGCAAGTTGCTGGCGTGAGTGTGACGCAAGGTATGAAGCGAAGCGTCTTTGATGCCGGCCTTTTTCAGGCGCCGGACGATTGTCTGAGAAACGAGGTGCGGCATCAGATAGGAGCCATCCGGTTCGGCGAAGACCAATCCGTGCTCTTGATAATCGGCGCCGTATAGTCGGCGATACTCACGCTGCTGATCTTCTAGGAAGCGCAGCGCTGTAATGGCCGTTTGTCCCACGCGGAATTTTCGAGCCTTCTTACTCTTCGTGGTTTTCACCCGCACGCCAGCGGCGGTCTCTTCGAGTGATTTATTAATGCCGATGGTGCTGGTCAGCCAGTCGATATCCGGCCATTGCAAGGCGAGCAATTCGCCGCGGCGCGCGCCTGTAGCGAGGGAGATTTCCACAAACGAGAACGTCCAATCGTCGCGGCAGGCATCGCGGAAACATTGTATTTTACCCGGCGTCAGACTCCGTGCTTCGGTTCGCTCCACCCGCGGGAGTTCTACACGCAACAAGGGATTGATAGGAATTTTCCCGAGTCGGAATGCTTTGTTTAAAGACACACTCAACACGCCGGCAATTTCACGAACGGATTTCGCGGAGAGATGCTCGCGGCGCTTTGCTTTCATGCGCAAGAGTTCATACAGGGCAGCTTCCACGATGACGTGATCGACTTCGGCCAGCGGAGTTGTGGCCAGTCGCGCCGGCTCGCCTTCCGCGGCATTCAAGACGTAACCCGCGAGTTGGTGGTACCGTTCGATGGTTTTCAGCGTGCAGCGCTGCGGAGCGTAGTTGTCTAACCATGTGCGGACCCAATCAGCAAGAGTTTCTTTCGGCGGAGGCGCCGGCAGGACCTTGTGGACCTTGCCCGACTGGTGCTCCTTGATTGCAATTTGCATCGCATCCATGGATGCGCCGCGGGTCTCGAATCCCTGCTTGGAGATCACCTGACGCTTGCCGTCAATGGGATCGATGTCGAATCTGTATCTCCAAAAACGCTCTCCGGATTTCGTAAAGTACTTGGAAACGCTGCCTGCCTTATTCATCGGAAACCTCCGGTGTGTTCTTGACCGCGTTCGCAACGCCCAGCACGAGGACCTTTCGTGCGGCATCGATTTCTATGTCGCCTTCGACTTTGACGAGCAGATATCCCCGCACTGGTTTTGTTTCAGTTGGCAGAAATGTTATGAGCTGCGCATCCTTGTCGGAGAGCAATTCCCGCCAGTAGAGTTCGTGGAAAACGTCGCGGATTTGAATCAGCCGCTCGACCTCGGGCTTGGGCACATTGCGCCTGCGGGCTGCCTTCTCAGCAACATCTCGGAGCCGTAGCAGCGTTTCCCCATGTGGAGGGAGTCGCCCTTCCCAGCGGCTAACAGTGGTCAAAGCTGTTTTTATATCGGTTGCGAAACTCTGCTGAGTCTGGCCTAGCGTCGTACGAAGATTCAAGACGGCGCGGCTGGCCGCGTTTCGTGGTGCTCTGTCGTAATGTGTTTCCTTCATGGCTGAAGCATAGCAGGCCTAGACGCTGCGGAGCAAGCCTTGACTTGGAGAGGCATCGTATGTATAGTCATATAATGTCCACCACAATAGATAGCAGAAATGTTCGGGCGACCTATAAGGTCACAGAGGCTGCGAAGGTCGCGGGAACCGGTGAGAGAGCCATTAGGAACGGCATTGCGAGTGGCGTTGTGCCGCACATCTGGCTAGGACGCCGATTATTGATTCCCAAAAACGCCTTCCACCGCTGGCTCGACTCTGCCGGCAGGGTTGAACTCGTTATCTGCCCTTCAAGATTTGCTGTAACCATCGCGATGGTAAGAGCAACGCACTTATTCGTGAGCATTTCAGTAGTATACTCGTGGGCACGGAGAATTGTCGGGCGTTACTTTCGCGGGATATTCCGATGCGTACTGGAAGCGAAGAAGGTATATAATGGTTTCCTCTAAACGGAGGAACCATGAAGTATTTTATGCTGCTGATTTGTGTGAGCGCCTTCGCTGTTCTGCACGCGGACCCAGCGCTCGGTGTGCTCGTTTGGACCGAAGTTGATCCCGGCGGTACTGGTAATCCGAACGGTATCTCGGTAGAGCAATCGTGTTACGGGCCTGGGACAGGATGCGGCAGTGATCTCTATTTGGATAGGACCTTTTCGGTCACCTCTATCGGAGAGTTCGTGCTCGCGACTACCATAGACGCCAGCTTCTCGGGCGTTAACTGCGGCCACTTCCAGGATTGTTCTGATTATGCGGTTGCTGCTGGAAACGCACAGGCTGACTCCGAGATCTTCGGCACGACGGCCTATGTTCCTCTCAGCTACTCTCCATCGAGTGCTCATTATTGCCCTCCGCCGTCGGAATGTGAGGCTTCTGTATTTGCAAGCGGTATAAACTTTCAAATTTTAAATCTCGGTCTTGGCGACTATACTCTGCAAATGGATTTGTCGTATGTCGCCGACGGTGGCTACGATCCTCAAGGGGATGTCACGTTTAACAGTCTCCTTGTGCCATACCCGACCACGCTGTTTGTGACGCCCGAGCCGAGAAGCCCCGTCGTAGTCCTTGCTGTCGCTTTCCTCGCCGTGCTTACCCTAAAAGCGAAACTTCAGAGCCGCACTGCTAGGGCTAAAGTTGTATAGTTGTTCTGGGCTGCATTCGTGCGCCCCGTGGCTCGAAGCCCCTTCCGACGTCACACCGACGTCACAGAATGCCGTCACAGGGTGAAACGAGCCGCAATGACGCGCATAGCGCGCATTGAAAAATAACGGTTTGCCACGGCCTGAGACTGCCTGGAACCGTGCTTTACACTTTCGATTCCCGTTAGCGCTACCAATTCCTCAAACACTTACAGGCGACGCGGCATCATGGGGTATCACGCGCAAACCCACCTGACAGCCTATCTCATAAAGGGCTCCATCGTGACCCACGCGACCCGGTGTGGACTTTTCAAAGTAGACCATCGCGCAATTCGCCTCAGCCCATCCGTCCCTGTAAAAACTCGCTAAACCATTTTCGTACCCGTTTGGATTTTATTTTTCCACGCCAAACTTCCGGGGTGCGAAAATGAATCGCGTCCGTGAGATTTGAGTTCAGCGGCGAAAGGACAGATTTGGAGCGAGATGCGGTGTAGCCAGCGTGAGGGGATCCGAAACTGGTGCTGTTTTTTTATTGCACGGGCAGGAGGACTGAATTGCTGGAAGCTCCGGCTAGCATGACCACTACCGGTTGATTGCCGGCGGTGAGTCCGGCTGGAACCTCGGCATTGATTTGATAGAGGCCCACAAAGCCGGGTGCAAGGCCGCTGAAACTGACCATCGCGCTGGCGGCGCCAATCGTAACAGTCGGAGTAGTCTTGGTCGGCTGTCCGTTGCCGGGCGCGCCATCCTCGGGTGGCGACGATACGGCGCCGAGACCGGTGCAGTAGATAAGCACTGTCTCACCAGCCCGGGCGGGATGACCGGTATCGGCCAATTGAAAATTGGCATGTAGGATCGCGCCGAAAGTGTTCCCTCCAGCGCTGTAGTTGAAGATGCCGGGTTGAGCGGCCAGGACCGGCACGGAAATGGAAGCGCCCGTCGTGCCGTTGTTCTCTACAGCCACAGTAGCGTTTGGTCCACTGGCTGCTTCCCAAGGGACCTGGAAATTAATTTGTTGTTGGCCGCTGACATTATCCACGGCGAACAGCGCGACGGGCTGGTTATTGATGATTACTGCATCGTTCAAGAACATCGTCGGGAGCGGCAGCGATGAAGTAAGGTTGATGCCGGGGCCGGAGGTTAAGTTGGTGCCGAACGCGGTGGCGATCGCGCCGGGAACAACGCCTCCGCCCACGAAGCTGGCGCCATTCACCACTGCGCTGACGGCAGGGGCAGGGCCACGGCTCCAGGTCCAGGTCTCGCCGAGAGCGGTCATCCCGACGAAGCCCCCGAACAGGACGGTTTGATCGTGAACGGAATCATAGGCCATGGCGGTGCCGGTCCGCGCGGTCGGGCTGGTTTGCGGGGATTCTTGTGTCCAGTTGGAGCCGTCCCACACCCACGTGTCATTCAAAACGTTGCTTTTTGCACCAACAATTCCAATTCCCCCGAACAGGAGGACCTGGCCGTGGGCGGATTCGTTTGCCATCGCGTAGAGGTATCGCGCGGACGGGCTGGTTTGCGGGGCTTTCTGCGTCCAGTTGGAGCCGTCCCACACCCAGGTGTCGCCGAGAAAATTCCCGTTGGCCTCTCCCCCGAACAAGACGACTTGGCGGTGTGCCGAATCGTACGCCATCCCGTGGGCGGCTCGCGCGGGCGGGCTGGTTTGCGGAGATTTCTGGGTCCAGTTGGAGCCGTCCCACACCCACGTGTCTCCTAAAGTCTCGGGGTACGCTTCGCCCGCTGCCCGTAGCGATGTTCCGGACGGTGGATTCGCTCCTCCGAACAGGACGACTTGACCATGGGTAGAATCGTAGGCCATGGCGAGACCGTACCGAGCGGGCGGGCTGGTTTGCGGAGATTTCTGGGTCCAGTTGGAGCCGTCCCATACCCAGGTATCATTGAGCAAGTTTGAGTTTGGGCTTGCTCCCCCGAACAGGACGACCTGGCCGTGCGCGGAATCGTAGGCCATGGCGTGACTGTACCGCGCTGGCGGGCCGGTCCCCGGAGATTTCTCGGTCCAGTTGGAGCCGTCCCACGCCCACGTGTCGTTGAAAACGTTTATGTTGTTTCCTCCTGCGAACAAGATGACTTGGCCGTGAGCTAAATCGTACGCTTGCGCATGGACGAATCGCGGGGGCGGGAAATTTTGCTGAATCTGCTGGGTCCAGTTGGCTGCGGTCTGGGCCACGACCACCGGCGCGCAAAACATCGTCAGTACTGCGACAGCTCGCCACTTCGTCATTGATACTGTTGCCTTCGAAGTAAAGCCACTTTGGGTTACGCTACTAAGTTCTTCATCTCGGGCTTTCGCGGTGACAGCATCATCATCGGATACGGGACTTTGTTGTTTGGAATCCATGACGCTCTCCTTTCGAATGAGGATTGGTTCTCAGCGCGGAGAGCTTAGTGAAGATGGGTAGCCGCTCGGTTGGGAGAGAATCTTTTTAAAGAACTATAGCACAAGCATGTCTTTGGCCACGCTTGGTCCGGAAAATGGATCTGCTTGAAACCGCGGCCGGTTCGTTACCCGAGGTGGTTGAGACTCAGGATAATGAGCTAACGTGATGCCGAGAGTCCTGGATCCATTCCGGTTCGTCCTGATCGCTGTGGGCGCGTGGATGAACCAACATCAACTGCAGATCATCGATTACCCGAAGCGATCACGATGCCGTAGATGCGCCCGGCCCCCAGCCAATTCTTTGCGAATTGAATCATTGGGAACGAAAGGCCGAGTTGCATTCTGACCCTGCTCTGTATAGGGGTCGGTTTTGTCGGGTGCAAAAAAAAGGACCAGTAGCCGCCAATTGCTCCGATGCTCGTTGGAATGTAGCTCTCCCAACTTGATAACTCAAGATTTGCCTTGATGTTTCTCCCGACCCGAGGGATGAATGGTCACGACCGAAACCCGGTCAAGGAGAAACGAAAATGAACATCACGACTGAATCAGAAAAGAACGCATCGGCGCCGGAGGTTCCGCAGCCGAAGACGAAGCGCGCGCCCGCCAAGAAGACCAAACCCGCGAAGAAGGCCTGGCCAAGAAATCGGCCACCAAGCCCAAAGCGGACCGCGCCAACAAAAAGGCCGAGGTTATCGCGATGATGAAGCGGGCCAAAGGCGCGCCGTTGGCCGAGATCATGGCAGTCACCAAAGGGCAGGCGCATACTGTACGCGGCTTCGTCAGCATCTTGGGCAGCAAAGGTAGGCAGAAAATCGACTCGTCCAAGAATGCCGCGGGCGAGCGGACCTACAAGATCGGGAAGTAGCTTCAGGCAACCTGTCGTCCAAACGCCGCCTCGGCCAAGCGCAGGGGCGGCGTTCCTGCGTCTGCGCCACAGTAAGTGACGTCACGGACCCGTGACGTCAATGGGTTCGGGAGAATTTGGAAGTAAACCATTCCGGAGGGCCAATGTTTCGGAGGCGTAGGGTCCCGAATGCCGTTTCCTGGAATTTTACCAGGTTACGGCGCTGTTTACGTAAACGCTACTTGGCAGAGATCGTAGCGGCGACGGGCTGGCAGAATCACACCGTGCGGGGCTTCGTCAGCATCCTGGGAAGCAAGGGCGGGGAGAAGATCGAGTCGTCCAAGAACGCCGCAAGGGCTTTGGCTGGATGGGCGCTACTGGGAATTGGATGGTGGGAAAGCGAAGAAAGTGGAGCGAGATCGCTGACTGGATAGTCCAACAGCGAGGCAGAATTCCGTTGCGTGGCAAGTCTCTTCCGACGGTCCCGAAAGAGACTTACCAGGCCAAACGAGTCCTGAAGCCCGAGGCGCCTTTTATCCGCGCACGCGCAACCGACGGTTGCGCAGGAAAGTGATTCCCACGATACCGAAGAAACCAAGGCCAGTCAGACCGAGAAACGCCGGCTCAGGAACCGTGCTTGTGTCGATGTGCATCTGTATGGACGTCTCTCCGTTCAAGGTGGTCGGTGGCACCAGATCATAGCCGCCGGGCGGCTGCTGCAGGGTGTATGTTACGTCACCGAGGACAAGAGTTGTAGAGCTGAAATCCAGCGTTCCGCCGCTGGAACTTTCCGATATTGTGCCGGACAGAGCACCAGAGAGGCCCCCGCTACCGAGTGACGGTACCGTTTGGTCGATAGTTAGGGTAAAGGTTCCTGCCGCGTCACCGCCCGTACCAAGTACGGAAGCAATCATAAATCCCGCACTGCTATTTGTAGGGGTACCTACAGTTGAATTGACGATACCACTATATGACAGCGTCAGGGTGTTGGGCCCGGAGCCAAAAATTGCGCTACTGGCGCCCCCACTTGCGGAAAAGCCACCCGTTGTCGAAAATGTGACAGTATCAGCCAGCGCGGGCGTTCCCATCGTGAACGCAAGCGCCGACAAAGCAAGCAGAACGAAAACTCCTGAAATTCTCCGAGTCATGTTTCTTTGTCCTCCCTTTTGTATCTCTTATTGGCCGTGCTGGAATTAGTCGTACTGGGATACAAGAGCAATAGTCTAGCTCGGCTAGTATAGCCTCGAACGCTAGCTACTTGCAATAGAGAACGGTTCGGTGGTACCCGAAAAGTGCTACTGGCACCAGCCTGCGAATTGGCGCCGAGCCAAATCCTAAAGACCCAAGGCTTCTCTCGGTTCTTCTTCGCGTTTTGGCGGCCCGGTTCCTGACAGCGCCCCGTAACGTGGATCACTGAAGTCAAGGATGAGACACCGGGGAACGAAATTCCAGCCCGGCGCGGGCCAAACGGAGCGGAGTTTGCGGCGCGGCAATTTGCGCCTTCCGCGGGGTATCACCAGGGCATCACGTCGGGCGTCCACCGCCCCGTTCGGCCCGGCCCTAGCGTACCCGTTGCACCCAAACTCAAACACTTAGACCGTATCAGACCCAACTGTACTGACTCCCTACACGTTCGATTCCCGTTAGCGCTACCATCTAATCACGGGTTTACGAACGTCCTTGCTCACACATTTTGAAACACCTTATGAGCTATCCTTTGGTCTTGCAATACGGGTTTATAAAGCCCGTTAATAGATAGCGGTTGAACAAGCAGCGCGCGGCCCTGTGCATCGACAGGCCCGTTACCACAGGGTCGCGGACGTTGTAAAAGTCCAGTGCGCAAATGCGACTGCTAACCTTTACGGTGTGGAAGCGGCGCGCGCAATCTCTACCTCTGCCAAAAAAGTCGGCGCGCCCCGGCATCTTCAGAACCCGACCACTTTACTCTTGATAACGTCTAGGATTCTATCCGCAATGCTCCGGCCAGGACCTTGCGTCGTTCCACGAGAATTGGTCGCCGGAGCACTGCGGGTGCGTCGGCAAGTAACGGCGGCGTTATTCCGATCAGTGCGAAATCGCGATCAGTCTCGCGACGGTGTCACGTCAACTGACGGGTAAAGCCTTACGCTGACTTCTGCAATGGCCCGACCTTCAGCGGAGCTCACATCGGTGGTTTGGCGACTACACGCTCATATGGTTTGCCGTACCCTCGCTGTGTCTCGGTACTGATTCGCGTTGAGTCCGAGTTACGGTCGGATGGCCCAGGCTAAACCGTCCGGATCGCCGCCAACGTCGATGTGCCTCGTGACCTCTAAGGTCTTTAGGCCCAATACAGCGACGTAGTTGTCAGGCCTACTGGCGATGAAGGCACGACAGCCATCCCGATCCATCAGAACGCCCGCCGCGGACTTTCGCACTCGCGTTCCGGCGGTGTCCACACTGAGGCCGCGCGGAGCGTTAGCTTGAACCGTGACCTGCTCGGCCAGCGTGGTTATCCGCAATCGGCTGGGTACCTTTGGCCCGCTGAACCTGGGAAAAAGGAGGCTTCCGGACGGAAGGCCGCGCCACCCAGGCACCGATTTCGTAATCGCCGGGCGGGAGACTCTCAATCGTCGAGTCAGCGTTATCGGCCGACCACCAGAATATGGAAACTGTCGGGCAAGATCGGAGGCCGGGCTCTCTTGCCGGCTTCGGCTGCCGGAGCGGGGCCGTATTCCGCAGCCAGCAAATACACGCGGTGGTTCTTAGAATCCACCGTCATGGTGCGGGCGCCGCGCTCCGTGGACACATTTTCAACGTTCTCGTACTTGCCGTTGACCTGCTTGATGATGCTGAGTGTGCCATCGCCGCCATTGGAGCTGAAGGCCAGGCCTAGGCCAGGGTCAAACCCGGCGCCGTCCGCACCCGCTCCGGTGGGCGCGGTAGCGATCACTTTCAACGAGGGAATATCGATCACAGCCATCATCTTGTTGTCGCAGGCCGCGAAGAGTTTCTTGTTCTTGATATCGATCGCGAGACCGGAAGGGGATTCGCAGGGCGCGAGCGATGCGTGCCGCAGTACGGACGGATTTGCGGCGTCGATCTCGATGATCTCGCTAGAGTCTTCTAGATTTACATAGAGCTTGCCCGTGCCGTCGGCCGCGCACTCTTCAGGCTTTCCGCCGACCGAGAAGCTCTTGATCACCTCATTGGTTTTAGGGTCGATGGCCGTGGAGTCGTTCGACTTGCCGTTGAAAGTAAAAATATGTTTGGTCTTAGGCTCGAAGCAGACTGAGTCGGGATTTTGACCGGTCTGCGGCTCGCCGACTTTGGCGAGAGTCTTCAAGTCGAAGATGGTAACGCTATTAGACTGGCCATTGGTGATGAATCCCTTACCGAACTCCGGCGCTACGGCGACGCCGTGAACACCATGTAATTGGGTAATCTGACCCACCACTTTGCCGGCCTTGGTGTCCACTACTTCCACCAAGGTGCCATGGGAAGCGTAAACGCGGTCGGCGTTCGGATCGACCGCTACGTAATCCCAACCACCGGTGCCGCCGATCTTAATTTTGGTAATGATCTTGTAGCCTTCAGCGGCAAATACAGCAGCGGCCACCAAGCCTGCGATCACGAGTTTTTTCATAATATTCGTTGCTCCTTTTCGAATCAGCCCTTGCCCCCCACATAGAAGCGAACGGCCGGCGTAACTACCAGAGAAAGAACCATCGAGGCGAGAATTCCGCCGATAACAGCGATGGCGAGAGGTTGCAGCATTTGAGAACCGGCCCCAACGGCGAAAGCCAGTGGAAGCATGCCGGCAACGGTTGCGAGCGCGGTCATCATGATGGGACGCAGGCGGCGCTCGCCCGCGCGGATCATGCTTTCTTCCGGAGGAGAGCCTTCGGCTCGAAACCTCTGGTCGGCATCCAAAAGCAGAATTCCGTTCTTGGCTACGATGCCAATCACCATGATCAGCCCCATGAATGAGGACAAGTTGAAGGTGGTGCGTGTGATAAGAAGTGCCAGGAAGACGCCGCATGTGGACAACAACGCGGACGACAACACCGCGATGGGCGCGCCGAAATCACCGAATTCAAACAGCAAGACCATGAACACGAGAACAATCGCGAGCGCCAGCACGAACACCAGATCGTGAAAGGATTTTTGCTGCTCGGCGTATTGGCCGCCGTATTCGACCCGGATGCTGGGAGGAAGGTTCGTCTCTGCTACCGCCTTCTGAACCTTCGTAATGCCGTCACCCAGGCTGATGCCCTCGAAACGGGCCGTGACGTTCACGCATCTCTGCAGGTTCTCGCGGATGATTTCGGTCTGTCCGGGGATCTCGGTTAAGGAAGTGAGGGAACCTATGGTGGCAGTTTTGCCGGATCCACTCACGATCAGAGTGTTGCGCATGCTATCTAAGGTTCTCCGCGCGGAAGGCGGGAACTGCACGCGAATGGGGTACGAACGAGCATTCAGAACCACCGGCGGATTGGCGGGCTCGCCCTGCAACATCGCGCTTGCATCCAGTTCCACCTCCTGCGGAGTAAAACCGGCGCGTGCAGTGACTACCGGATCGATAGCGAACATTACGGCAGTGCCGCTGGTGGTGTTATCAATACCATCCTGGATGTCCACGACGCCGGGGATCTTCTTAATCGCATTCGCTTCCACCGGCGCCCAATGGCGTAGCAGGTCGGGATCCTCCGAGAAGAGCTTTATGACCACCGGCTGGGGCGCGCTGCTGAGATCGCCAATCATGTCCTGGAGGAGCTGAGGAAATTCGACATCTAGAACCGGCTCAGCTTCACCGATCTTGGCGCGCACGTCGGCGATAACCGCTTCGCCAGAACGGGATCGCTCATTCGGCCCCGCAGCTCCGAACATCCTCGACCAGAGCGGCGCCATCGGCTTCAGCTTCACGCTGATGTCGCCCTGGTTCGCTTCCGTCACCGTTGCCAAGCCGAGCTGCAGGCCTGTCCGCCGCGAAATGCTAGTCACCTCGGGCGTGTCTCGCAGGATCTTTTCCACGTGGCTGATCACCCGATTCGTCTCCCTGAGCGAGGATCCTGGCGGCATGATGTAATCGACGATAAAACCACCTTCGTCCATGGCGGGCAGCAGATCCGAACCGGTGTGCGAGTAACACAGGTAGGAACCGGCAATCAGTAGAATGGTAAAAAGCGCGAGTACCAGCGGATGCTCTAGCGTGAACCGCAGAGTGCGCTCGTAGGCCCGCATCAGCCACGGTGGCACAGTTTCATGTTTTCGAGCCGCGTTGGCATCGCCCTGTCTATTGCGGAGGAAATAATGACTCAGCGTTGGCGTCCAGGTGAGAGCCAGGGCCAAAGATGTGAGCAGCGCCATCCCGACGGTGATGGCCAGAGCGCGGAAGAAAACGCCGGTGACACCGGTTATGGAGATGAGCGGTAGAAAGACGACGATGGGTGTAATCGTAGACCCCACCAGGGGGACACGGATTTCGCGTATGGCGCTGCGAATCGCTTCCGCGCGCGATTGACCCGAATCGCGATGCATGACGATGTTCTCCACCACCACGAT
>PMOK01000061.1 GCA_003162425.1 Bryobacterales bacterium
CACTAACCTTGCGTAGTACTTCAGTATATTTGTCTGCTTAGTACTTCGCGCGAAGCCGGATTACCGGTACAATAAAGGTCTAAATGAAAATCCTAGTTACCGGAGGCGCCGGATTCATCGGCTCTTGCTTTGTCCGCCTGGCCCTCCAAAATGCATCCACTGAGATCGTCAATATCGATAAACTCACCTACGCGGGAAACCTGGAGAACCTGGCTTCCCTGGCCGATAATCCGCGCTACCGGTTTCAGAAGGCCGATCTCTGCGATCTGGATGGGCTGCGCCAAATCTTCGAAGAAACCAAGCCGGACGCGGTGGTCCACTTCGCGGCCGAATCGCATGTGGATCGCAGCATCCTCTCGCCACAGCCGGTGTTCGAAACCAATCTGCGCGGCACCTTCAATCTGCTGGAAAGCATGCGAGCCAAAGCAGTGGGCCGGTTCATTCATGTCTCCACCGATGAGGTCTACGGAAGTCTGGATGCGCCGCTCGAAGCCGATGAGAACTTCCCACTCCAACCCAGCAGCCCGTACTCGGCATCCAAGGCCGGATCGGACTTGCTGGCGCTGGGCTATTTCAAGACCTACAAAATGCCGGTGATGGTGACGCGCGCTTCCAACAACTACGGTCCGTACCAGTTTCCCGAGAAACTGATTCCGTTGATGATCTCAAATGCGCTGGAGGACAAACCGCTGCCGGTTTATGGAGACGGGATGCAGGTGCGGGATTGGTTGTATGTTGAGGATCACTGCCGCGCGCTGCTGGCCATTCTCGAGAAAGGCCGCGACGGCGAGATCTACAACATCGGTGGCAACCGGTCCGTTGCGAACCGCTGGGTGATCGAACAGATTCTCGCGATCACCGGCAAGCCGGCAAGTTTGATGACCACCGTGACGGATCGGCCGGGACATGACCGGCGCTACGCGCTATCGAGCGCCAAGCTCTCTAAGGAAACCGGCTGGAGCCCTCAAATGGATTTCGAGCGCGGTCTAAAAATGACCGTCGACTGGTACCGCACGCACGACCAATGGGTGCGAGATGTGAAATCGGGCGAGTACCAATCCTATTACGCCAGGAATTACGACCACCGTGCGAGCGAGTTGAATCAGGTCCGCACCTGATCCGGCCCTAGCGCGCTATGTCTCGGATGGACGAATGCAAAGTGGGGCGGACCCACTTCGCTGGTCGAAGCTTTTCATTCCATTGGACGGGCTGCAAGCCCATGAGACACACTCTTGCGAACGCATGGGATTTCGATGCTAAAGTTCTTTCGCCGACAGCCCGCTAGAACAAGGCCTTTGGAATATTGCACAGTCGTTAAGAAATCAGCGGCGAGGACACGCTAACATGAAATATCTACGTTCGCAAGCTTCTATATTGGTTCCCTCGGTTGCTCCTCGTCTTGGTGGGAGCCCTGTTATTGGTCGCGCTGATTCGTTGGCAAACCACGCTTTCGTTTCTTGGCCGCTACCTGATTTATTCCCAGGCTCCGCAATCCGCTGACATCATTTTGGTTCTGGCGGGCGACTTCTATGGCCCCAGAGTTCTCAAGGCAGCCGAACTGGCGAAGCAAGGGTACGCGCCCCTGGTATTGATCAGCGGCGGACCCTATGATCATGGAACGGAGGGTGACTACGCAATTGCGTTCCTCGCCACACATGGCTACTCAAAGCGTTCGTTTGAAAGTTTCGGACACAACGCCCGCTCCACCATCGAGGAAGCGATCGCCCTTCGCCGCGAGCTCCGCAGACGTCATGTGAAGCGCGTGATTCTCGTAACCAGCGATTTCCATTCACGCCGCTCGGCAATTGTGTTTCGACTGTTTTGCCCAGGCATCGATTTCATTTCCGTTCCTGGGGCGGAGCCTTACTTTCACGCGGATCGATGGTGGATGGATAACCACTCTCGGGCGCTCTTCTACTCCGAATGGACCAAGATCTTCGGCACGATACTGATGGCTTATCCGAAGGACCTTATCGGACGGCTGTTGGGAAGCTGAGCGGCGGCATTTCTTGGACGCCAACGTTTGAACGGTGTCTGATATTATCGCAACGTGAGTGAGCCACGAGTCAATATCGTTGTTCCCTGCTACAACGAGGGACTTCGGTTGCCGGTCGATCGATTCCTCGAATTCCTCGGTGAGCACCACATCGGGTTCACTTTCGTGGATGACGGAAGCACCGACAACACCATTGCTCGCATCGAGAGCATTCGCGCCCCGAATGAAGACCGCGTGAGCTTGGTGCGATCCCCCGCCAATCAAGGTAAGGCAGAAGCTGTTCGTCTGGGTATTAACTCCGCTCTTCAGCAAGACCCGGATTTTGTGGGATTCTGGGACGCGGACTTGGCCACCCCCCTCGACGCTATCCCCCAGTTTATGGCAGTCTTCGCGGAACGGCCTGATCTGGACATGGTGTTCGGCTCACGCGTAAAGCTGCTGGGCCGTCAAGTGAACCGGCGCGCCGCCCGTCATTACCTCGGCAGAGTCTTTGCAACCGTGGTTTCCGTGATGCTGAGATTACCCATCTACGACACGCAGTGTGGCGCAAAAATCTTTCGTGTCGGACCCAGGACTCGCGGCTTGACCGCTGAACGGTTTCGGACGAAATGGGTCTTCGATGTAGAAATGTTGGCTCGATACATCCGCGAGGTCGGATCGCCCGAATCGGCCGCGCAGCATATCCACGAGTTTCCCCTGCTCCGCTGGGAGGATGTTGCGGGATCCAAAGTGAAGCCCACCGATTTCCTCACCGCGCTAAAAGACGTCATCCTGATTTACTGGAAATATATGCGGAATATTTGAGAAGCGGCGCGCGTGACGCTGACGCCCCCAAACGAATACAATACCCAAGAAGCCCTTGATGTCCGAACACGACCATCATCACGGCCACCAGGCCGTCCCTTCCGACCCCACGCTGCGCGTCAAAGCGCTCGAGTCGCTGCTGGTCGAAAAAGGCCTGGTCGATCCCGCCGCGCTCGACGCGTTGATCGATACTTATGAACACAAGGTCGGCCCCCGCAACGGCGCGCGCGTAGTGGCTCGCGCCTGGGTCGATCCTGCTTACAAGCGGCGTCTGCTCGCCGATGCCACGTCCGCGATCGCTGAGCTGGGCTACGGAGGCGCGCAGGGCGAGCACGTGCTCGCGCTCGAGAACACTCCCCAAGTTCATAACCTCGTCGTCTGCACGCTCTGCTCCTGCTATCCCTGGTCCGTCCTCGGTCTGCCGCCTGCCTGGTACAAATCCGCACCCTATCGTTCCCGCGCGGTCATCGATCCGCGCGGCGTGTTGCGCGAATTCGGGCTCGAAATCGCCGAGGACGTTGAAGTGCGCGTCTGGGACAGCACCGCCGAGCTCCGCTACCTTGTGCTACCGGAGCGCCCTGCCGGCACTGAAAAAATGACCGAAGACCAGCTAGCCTCGCTGGTCACGCGCGATGCCATGGTCGGCGTCGCCAAAGTGAAGCCAGCATGAACGGCGTCCATGACATGGGTGGCATGCACGGCCTGGGCCCCATTCAATACGAAAAAGACGAACCCGTGTTCCATTCACCCTGGGAGGCGCGCGCGTTCGCACTGAATATGGCCACGCGCGCCGCGCGCAAATGGAACATCGACGCCGGACGCCACGAGATCGAGCTGATCCCCGCCGCCGATTATCTGCGCATGAGTTACTACGAGAAGTGGACCGCGCGCCTAGAGAAGCTGCTCGTAAAGTCCGAATCGGTTACCCAAGATGAAATCGTGAGCGGCCAACCCGCGCCAGGTTCGCCCAAAGCAACACCAGCCGTCACCGCGGATCAAGTTCCGCGACTGCTCCGCACCGGCGCCCTCGCCAGCCGAAACATACAGGTCGAACAGCGCTTCCAAATTGGCCAGCGAGTTCGCGCCCGCAATATAAATCCCACCGGCCACACGCGACTCCCGCGCTACGCACGCGGCAAGCTCGGCTCTATCCATCTGCACCATGGCGTCTACGTGTTCCCGGACACCAACGCGCAGTTCTTAGGCGAAAACCCGCAGCATGTTTATTCGGTCCGCTTCGCCGCCCGCGAGTTATGGGGCCATCAAGCCTCACCGCGCGACGCAGTCTACATCGATATGTGGGATGACTACCTTGAACCAGCCTGAAAAAGTATTCGCCGAACCCTGGGAAGCACAAGCCTTCGCGCTCGCCGTCAAGCTCTCTGAGCAAGGCTATTTCACCTGGAAAGAGTGGTCCGAAGCCCTAGCTGCGGAAATAAAAGCCGGCGTCGATCAGAGCTACTACCGCAATTGGCTCCGGGCTCTAGAGCTCCTGGTCACCGCCAAAGGCTTAACCACTCCCGACGCCATCGAGACTCGCAAAGAAGCCTGGGCCGACGCCTACCGCCACACCCCTCACGGCAAACCCGTAGTCTTAAATGCAGGCCGCTAAATCCATCGTGGCGCAGGCACTCTTGCCTGCAGCGTCGGCACTCATGCCGACGTCCGCTTTTTCACGGCCTCCCACCTTTCCTCCAATCCCACTCAAATCGACTTTTCAAAATCACCCCAGGTCCACGCCCGCTCAGATCAAACCCCACGCCCATATTGATACTGAATACTGGCCCAGCATTCCAATCGCCCCCGGCAAACAACTGATGCACCTCCGGCTGCGCATGCGGACGAACATTGATGCTCTCAACTTCGCCGTAGTATTCAAGCGATGGCGAAAAAGTCTTGTGCTTCCAGCGAAGCAGCATCGCCGGCTCGAAATTCCACCCATGCTCGGTGCCAGGCCCGTGCAACGCCCGCTCGAAAACCGGATTGAACACAACCTGCCATCGTGAAAATTCGCGATCCAGAATCGGGCGCAACTCTGCTCGCCGCGAATTCTCCTCGTACCGAGTCTTCTGAAATGAGAATTCGGAAACAAAACCCAGCCGAAACGGTAGATGCCACCGTTCCGGGGCGTAAAAATGCGGCAACACCCGCCAGCCGGCAAATTGCGGCGTGTAACCGGGTTCCCACGCGTTTAGGAACATCCAACCAACCGCGAAATTCTCCGACAACCCAAACGTCGGCTCCAATGTGAGATGCGTCTGATGATCGGTCGGAAGCAGCGACCCGTCCGGAGACCGCGTCCCTTGCGTCATGTAGTTCAAATGCGCCTCTAGACTGTACTCACCCAGCGCCAGCGGCTCGTATTCGTAAACATGGATCTCAAACGGATCCTGCGCAACCAATTTCGATGCAAGGCCGGGAAGAGCCAACATGAGCAACGCAAAGCGCATCACCCGACACTACCAAAGCTGTATCATTACTGGATACCACTTCCTTCGAGCACCGGCCCGCTTACCGTAAAACCACCTAGCCTTGGGGCCCTACTTCTCGCCCTCATCCCATTCGCCGCCATGTGCTTCTCTGTCTCCCTGTGGGATCGCATCCATCCCATCGTGCTCGGCCTGCCATTCAACTTGTTCTGGCTCACCCTGTGGATCGTCCTCACGCCACTCTGCATGTGGGGCGCCTACCTTATCGAAACCCGGCCGAGTCACGAAAAGGATAATCCCCCCACATGAGCCCAAGCGCCACCGCCTTGGGAGTAATCCTCGCTATCGTGGCCCTGGGCTCCGGCATCGGCTTCTACGCCGGAGCACGCCGCAAAATGGACCTCGAACAGTGGACCGTCGCCGGCCGCGGCTTTGGTGTTCTCCTTATGTGGCTGCTGATGGCCGGCGAAGTGTACACCACTTTTTCGTTCCTCGGCGCCAGCGGCTGGGCTTACTCGCGCGGCGCGCCCACGCTCTACATCCTGGCCTACATCACTCTCGCCTACGTTGTCTCGTTCTTCATTCTCCCGCCCATTTGGGAGCTCGGCCGCGTGCACAAACTGCAAACTCAATCCGACTTCTTCGCATGGAGATACCGCAGCAAGTATCTCGTCGCCGCCGTCTCCCTAGTCGGGATTGTCTTCATGATCCCCTACCTCGAGCTCCAGATCACCGGATTTGGAATCATCGCCGAAGTGGCCAGTTTCGATGGCATCGGCCGAAACCCAGCCATGCTGGTCGCGGTAATTCTGTTGACGGGTTTCGTTTTAACCGGCGGCTTGCGCGCGGTTGCCTGGGTCAGCGTCTTGAAAGACATTTTGATGCTCATCGCCGCGGTTTCGGTCGGCATCGGCATCCCGTACATTTACTTCGGCGGCATCGGCCCCATGTTCACCGCCCTGATCCACGCGAAACCCAGCCATTTCGTGATGCCGGGCGCTACGGGGAACCTCGGCCACGCTTGGTACATCTCAACAGTTTTGTTGACCGGGCTCGGCGTCTACATGTGGCCGCATTCGTTCGGAGCCGCCTTCAGCGCCAAAAGCTCCGGGACCTTGCGGCGCAACGCCGTCGTCATGCCGCTTTATACGCTCAGCCTCACCTTCATGCTCTTCGTCGGATTCGCGGCCATCCTGGTGATTCCGAATCTTCGCGATGGCGATCTCTCTTTGTTGGCCATGGTGCGCAAAACCTTCCCGCCCTGGTTCCTCGGCGTAATCGGTGGCGCAGGCGCGCTTACGGCCATGGTCCCAGCCGCGATTCTGGTTCTTTCTTCTGCGACGGTGTTCGCGAAGAACCTGTGCCGTCCCCTCTTTGCACCCGACATGAACGACCACCAGGTTGGGCGAATCGCTCGGATCATGGTAGTGGTGATCAGCCTGATCAGCCTCTATCTAGCCATCCACGGATCCACAACCCTGGTCTCGCTCCTGCTGCTGGCCTACGCGGGCATCACTCAACTTTTCCCCGGCGTTGTTCTCGGACTCTTTTGGAAACGCGTCACCATGCCCGGAGTATTCGCCGGTCTGACAATCGGCGTAGCCTCAATGGCAATCCTGTTCCTCACCAAGCACGATCCCTTCCTCGGCCTCAGCGCAGGATTCTTAGGCCTATGCGCCAACTTCACAATCGCAATAGCGCTAAGCCTGTTATCCAAACCCACCCCACAACCTGCTGAGTCATGCTTGTAGCCCGTGGGGCAGCGCCATGCGCTGCCATGGGAGTTGTATACTTCAAACCATGCGCCAATTCTTTCTCCTATCCGCCCTAGTAGCCACTCTTGCCCTCGCCCAAGACTCCGGCCCCTACAAAATCCTCAAAACAGCCAAAGTCGGCGGCGCAGGAGGCTTCGATTACGTCTACGCCGATTCCGCCGGACGCCGTCTCTACATCCCGCGCACCGGAACTGGAGCCCGCATCACCGTCTTTGATCTCGACACCCTCGAATCCGTCGGCGAAATCGCCAATGCCAACGCCCGTGGCGCAGCCGTCGACCCCAAGTCCGGCCACGGATTCGGAAGCAGCAAACCCATCGCAATGTGGGACTCAAAAACGCTCGCCCCCATCAAAACCATCGACGTCGAAGGTGGCCCCGATGGCATCCTGTTCGACCCGTTTAACAGTCGCATCTGGATCTTCAGCCACCGCGCGCCCAACGCAACGGTGATCAACGCCGCGGACGGCTCCATCGCCGGCACCGTCGATTTAGGCGGCGCACCCGAGCAGGCCGCCAGCGATGGCAAAGGCCATCTGTACGTCGACATCGAAGACAAAGACAAAATCGCAGTCGTTGATGCGAAGACGCTAACCGTCACCGCTCAGTACGATCTCACCGGCAAAGGCGGGGGCTGTGCCGGCCTGGCCATGGACATAAAAAATCACATTCTCTTCGCTACCTGCCGCGAGCCGCAAAATATGGTGGTTCTCAACGCCGACGATGGAAAAATCATAACCACGCTTCCCATCGGCCGCGGCACCGACGGCGCGGTATTCAACCCCGCCACCCTGGAAGCCTTCAGCTCGCAAGGCGACGGCACCCTCACTATCGTCAAGGAAAACAGTCCTACCAGCTTTGCAGTGGAACAAACCCTTCAAACGAAAGTGAGCGCCAAAACGCTGACATTGGACGCGAAGACCGGCCACATCCTGTTGATCGCCGCCGATTTCGGCCCCGCCCCCAACCCACCGCCAGCAGGCGGACGCCCCAACCGTGGCCCCATGCTCCCGGATTCTTTCTCCATCCTCGTAGTGGGCAAGTAACCGATCCAGCAGAATTATTACTCCACGGCACCCATTAACTTGCGCATAGACACCCCCGCCAGCGCACGCAACTCACCGTTAATCTGGAGCCGGCATGAGCAACTCCGCCACCACACTCCGGCATCACCGCTGCCCCTCCCACCCACGGCGAATGACCCATTCTGAATTCTCGATCCTGGTTAACCCTGGCGGGGCACAACAACACCAGCGCACGCAGCCGGTTACCTACAACACACCTCCAAACACAAAACCCGCCGAATGCGTCATTCAACCACGCAACCTCGCCCGTCCCCATCTTCGTAGCGTAAGCCTCCGGGCAGTCCCGAAAGGGTACATTGACTGGAATTCCGGGGTCTCCCTTGCCCCATCCCCTCGCCCCAATCCAGGGGGCGTAGTACTCCCTTGAACTACCCTCCCCTTTCTGATAGCCTTGTCTTCAAACTCTGGGCCAAATACCGCCGATTTGCGTCATATATGCCAGGAGCAGCGAGGATCAATTTATCATGTGTCCCTCTGTCACAATGAGCGCAACCGTTTTAGCGATGCCTCGCTTGCGGGTCGATGCATTGCGGGCCGAAACCCTCGCCTCGAAGGTGTCCGCGTCCATCCGCAACCAAGCAAATATTCTGCAGCTTGCCCGCAACTTATGGGGCCTCGACGCGTGACTGCGTGAGTTCCTGGGAAAAATTTTACAAGCAGGTCGAGACCGGCACTCCCGTCACGGTCACCCCTCCGACGGAGGAGGACGTACAGTCCGCGCTAAAATCACTGCGGAGCATCTCTGAATCCATTGAGGACATGTACAACACAGGTAAGGCAGTCGGGCTAACAAACCGAAGGTTTGTCGGGGCTGCGCTTAATTCCGTTCGCATGCGGTCCGATGAGCTTGAAGACATCGGGGAGTCGATTGAACTTTCCTTGGTGCCCGAGACCGATGCAATTTTTGACAAAGCGTTAGCCGCACTGCGCGCCGGGGACGTTGTAGACTTTGCCCAACTCAAGTAGTGGCAAAACCAAAAACACAAAGACAAGCTACAAGAACTCTCCTTGGACCCGTTCAACATACGCACCTCCAAGCCATTGAAACAATCCACAAAGCGGTCCGCTCGGGTGGGTTCTTATCGAATACTGGTCGCCGTTGAGAAGGATATTCTTTTAGTCGCGGCAATCGGTCCGCGAGGACAAATCTACCGCACTCTAAATGTTGGAAATTGCTGCAAAGTCGTCATGCATCGTTGCGCCCGCGACGAAGCTAGCGAAATAATACTTGACAATAACTGTATTCGCTGACAATATCGATACGTATTATCGTAATCCGCTTGCTTCGCGCTGCGAAGTTGCGCGGCGGTAGACCGAATAGTTTCGGTAATTCCGATTGTCGTTCGTCCCTGTTTCGGAGTGTAACATGCTTCGCAAAGATATCCTGGAAGTGGCGGCGAACGTGATCGTCGTCGTTGCCGGCATAGTGTTTCTGGGTACCTGGGTGGCCAATCGGCAATCAACTCGCCCACGCACCACAGCCAACGTCACGGTAGCGCCAGGGACGCAACTGGCACCGCCTCCTGGGTATTCGTGGGAAGGACATGCCCCAACTTTAGTGCTGGTCCTTAGGCAGGGCTGTCACTTTTGTAAGGAGAGTCTGCCATTTTACAAAAGTCTGGCAGAGCTGGAACATAGCGGACGATTAAACGCACACTTGCTCGCCGTTCTCTCCGATCAAGAGGCGGAAGGGAGGGTGTTCATGACAAACGAGGGTCTGGAGATACAGTCCATTTTCGGGGTAAATCCCAGCACTCCGCGCGCAGCGGGTACACCTACGCTCGTGCTAATCGATGGTCATGGCAAAGTGCTACAAAGCTGGGTCGGTAAGCTCGACGCTGGGGGGGAGGCGGAGGTAAAGCGGGTGGTAGTCAAGGGTACCAATAGATCGGGCTAGCCCGGCGGATCTCGCGGACGTTCCTGGAGGCACGTTTTTAAAGAGAGTTTTTCTTAGGAGGAGAGCGACATGCAAATTCGAATTGTTATGAAGCTGGTAGCTGCTTTTGTGCTTCTGGCGGGGAGCATCTGGTGGCGGCCCGTCCCCCCGCCGGTTTCTGATTGCTGCGACCCGCCCGAGTGTGGTGCTTTATGTGAGTCGGACACGTGTCCGGGTGGGGTGTGCCAAATCATGGGCGGTACTCAGTGTCGGTGTTATCAAGTACCGTAAACGATCGCCCCCGGGATCGTGGCCAGGTCCGCCGGTACTTAGCGTGGCGAGTGTAACGACCTCTCATGCGGAATCGCACGTGAGCCAATTGAACGTCCAATACGAATAGGGGTCAGCAAGGAGTCCGGGTTAAATGCCTTGATGTCGGCGCCGAAGAGCAGTGAAAGTGTCCGAATCTGGATTGCTTGGCTCGAAGCGGTCTTACTGTCATGTGTTCCTTGTTTTACTGTGAGTCAGCCGCAGCACGACGTCGAATGGTTTCGGGTGATAGCATGAGTTCGGTATGAGTTCCAGTCGGCTTCTTGGGCCGGTCCTGATCGGCTTTCTTGCGGTGCTCGTCGCTCAACAGGGCGGTCGGTCGCAGGAGGTGCGGGTGAGCAGTTGGAACTATGTACCGGCTGCTCCCACCGTGCAAGTGGAGACCAAGCTGGTAGACGTGGGCGTCGTGGTGCGCGATCGTCAAGGCCACGCCATCCCTGGTCTGACCCAGAACGACTTCAAGGTCTACGACGACGGCAAAGAACGAGCCATCACTGCCTTCTCTGTAGATACCTCCAAGCTCCTCGCACCGGCGGCGCGTCCGATTCAGAGCGCCCCAACCCCCGCGGCTGCAGGCGCAACCGCACCGAAGGATCAGGAAGCTGCGA
>PMOK01000115.1:0-15401 GCA_003162425.1 Bryobacterales bacterium
CTCCAGCGGATTTTCATCCGCGCCTGGCCATTGATGCCGTAGTGGACCTCAAAGAACTCACCACCGGCCCTGCTGTCGCCGAGATCCTCAACCTGGCGCCCTTTGGATTCGGAAACCCGCCGCCGGTCCTGGCTATTTTGGATGCCCAGGTTGCCGCCACTCCGGTGGTCTTGAAAGAAAAACATCTGCGGGTCCAACTGCGCCAGAATGGACGGAACCTGTTATCCAAAGCTTGGAATTTCGCCGAGCGCGCTTCGGAACTCCCAGCCGGTGCACACATGGACGCCGCATTCTGCATCGAAGAAGACCCCTATTCCGAGAGCCGCGGATGGGGCGGCTGGGCCGCAGTTTTGAAGGACGTCCGTCCTCCCGGTTAACAGTCTTCGTTCGTTCTCGTCTTTTGGTGCGGAGGCAACACAATGCGCAACACTCTGCTTTTCACACTCGGCTTCGCCGTTTTGTCGACTATATTCGTCGCTCAGGCCGGCCCACCACTCATCTGTCATCCCTACAACATCGGCGATGCCAAATCGCTGCCCTGGGGCGCTGTTTCGGCCTGGAACTCACCCGATCCTGCGTACAACATCCAGAATCTCGTCAACGACACGCTGGCGATTCTCGATCAAAGCACGCCAGTATTGGTCCGTATGGAAACACTTCGCCGTGCCGTTCTGTATGGCGCCAAGGACCATGCTGCTGCCCGCGCGCTGCTGGCTAAACTGAAAGACCGCGAAGCATCCACGCCCAGCGCGGTCACGTACTTCGATTACGGATATTTCCTTGCATCGCTCAACCAAATCCACTGGCTATACAAAGAGGACCTGAGCGCCGGAATCGATGGTTACCAGTTCATCGAAAAGGCGCTAGCCCTCGCGCCAGACTCGCCGGAAATGCATTTCGCGGCCGCAATCATGGCCACCAGTCCATCGCGCCCCACGGAGCGCGACCAGCATCTCGCCAAAGCCCGCGCCGCCAAGAGCGATACCCTACTAGCCCAAAACCTAGCCACCCATTTCCAGTAACAGTGTGGGGCAGGTTGCCAACCTGCGCGCGGTTGTTAACCGCGCAAGTCCATCGCTCCACGCCGTACAATCGAGTCGTGGACTATCGCATCGAACACGACACCATGGGGGAGATGCGTGTTCCCGCCGAAGCGCTCTATGGCGCGCAAACGCAACGCGCCGTCGAAAACTTCCCGATCAGCGGCCTGCGTTTCCCCCGTTCCTTCATCCGCGCGCTAGGACTCATCAAAAGCATGGCTGCCCGGGTCAACGGCCGGATCGGCCAGTTGCCGGCGGACGTGGCCGCTTCCATCGAAAAGGCAGCCGAAGAAGTCGCCGCCGGCAAATACGACCATCAATTCGTGGTGGACATTTTTCAAACCGGAAGCGGCACTTCCACCAACATGAACGCCAATGAAGTAATTGGCCACATCGCCAAAGCGCATCCCAACGATCACGTCAACCGCGGCCAATCCAGCAACGATGTGATTCCCTCCGCCATCCATATCGCCGCCGCAATGCTGGCGCACGATGCGTTACTTCCCGCCATGGCAGGCCTCGCTGCTTCAATCACAAAGAAGTCCGATGAATTTCATGACATCGTCAAAATCGGCCGTACGCACCTTCAGGATGCAGTGCCCATGCTGCTGGGCCAGGAGTTCTCGGGCTACGCCGCGCAAGTGGAACTGTGTGCCGGTCGAATTCGTGCAGCGCTCGAAGGCATCTACGAACTGCCGCTCGGAGGGACGGCCATCGGCACCGGCTTGAATGCAATCCCCGGATTCGCGCCCGCTGTCATCGCGGACATCGCGGCTCGAACCGGCCTACCTTTTCGCGAGGCCGCAAATCATTTTGAAGCGCAGGCATCCAAAGATGCCGTCAGCTTCTTGAGCGGCGCGCTGAAAACCTACGCCGTCGCGCTAACCAAGATCGCGAACGACATCCGTTGGCTGGGATCAGGACCACGCGCGGGCCTCGGCGAACTGAAACTGCCGGAAACGCAGCCCGGCTCCAGCATCATGCCCGGAAAAGTGAACCCCGTGATTGCCGAGAGCCTGCTGATGGCGTGCGCGCAAGTGATCGGCTACGACGCAACCATCACCTGGTGCTGCGCGGCAGGCAATTTCGAACTCAATGTCATGATGCCGGTGATGGCTTACGATTTGCTCGAAGCAATAGAGCTGCTGGCTGCCGTTTCAAGAAATTTCGATCAAAGATTGGTTCAGGGCCTCGAGGCCGACGCCGATCGCGCATTGGGATACGTCGAACAATCGCTCGCCATGTGTACCGTGCTCGCCCCGGTAATCGGATATGAACAAGCCGCGGCCATCGCCAAAGAAGCCCATCGCGCCGGCCGCACCGTACGGGAAGTAGCAAGAGAAAAGAGCGGCATCCCGGAAGAACGTCTGAACGAACTGCTGGATCCGCGAACTCAAACCAAGGAGAATCGACATGGCTCGTAAAACACACCCGGCAAAATTCCCCGGCGAATCATCTCGCTATCGCACCGCCCGAAATCGCCTTCTTGCGGCTGAGATCGATTTGCGCAGGCAAGTAGAGCGCGTGGCCAGTATGCGGCGCAAATTGCCGCTGGGTGGTCCGGTGCCCGAAGACTACGTGTTCGATGAAGGTTCTGGACGCCAGGTCAAGCTTTCCGGGCTCTTTCGCGACAACTTGGATATCCTGCTTCTCTATAGCTACATGTTCTCGCCACAGGCCAAACAACCCTGCCCCATGTGCACCTCGTTCCTTGACAGTATCGAGGGTGCGGCCGTGCACCTCACCCAGCGGGCCAACCTGGCAGTCGTCGCAAAGTCGCCGATCGATCGGATTCAACAACTGGCGGAATCTCGCGGCTGGCGCCGGCTACGTCTGCTGTCGTCGGCCAACAACAATTACAACCGCGATTATTACGGCGAAAATTCGGAGGGCGGCCAGCTCCCCATGATGAACGTTTTTGCGCGGCGCAAAGGCAAAATCTATCACACCTATGCAACCGAACTTCAGTTCCTGCCGCCGGAAAAAGGACAGAACCAGCGCCACATCGACATGCTGTGGCCGTTATGGAATCTTCTCGATCTAACGCCGCAAGGAAGGGGCACGAACTGGTTTCCGTCCATTACTTATTCCGCTTGAAAGCTGTCTAACAACACTCTCTCGCTGCCGAGGCGGGTCCAAACAACATCGCTAGTGGGCTGTATCGAAACCCCATGCGTTCGCATGAGTGCGAACGCGGCACGCGTAGCGCACGCACTTTTGCGNNCGTCGCCACTCCTGGCGACGCACGGCAGGAGTAAAGATTCAAAGCGGACACCCCGCTACGCCTTGGCCGCGGCCCAGGGGACCGCTGGACCACCCCATTCTAACAACACTTCGCACGCGCGTATTTCCTCGCGAAACGTTGATCGCTAAATCTCCGCCACTCATCGCCGGAGTGCTTTCTGCCGTGATAGCGCAAATGGCGCTGGTACGCGTTTTCGTCCGAGATCTCACGAATGATTGCCCACACGGTTCGCAGCAAAGTCTTCATAATTCCTCCGACCGCAGTTCGGTAAGAACAAACGGCGCCTCGTCCAACTTGGCTTCTTTCGATCCGCTGAGGATTGAGAACCAGATTCTGAGCGAGTCCACCAGAATCAGCAACACCAGCACCAGGAAGATTCCGCAGACCACGGCGTCCAGCCGATCGTTGAAAATCTGTCCCCGCGTTTCGGCGATTTTCGCGGCCGCGATTCTGCCTGCATCCAGAGCGCTTTGAAGCCGTGCCGCATCGGCCAGGAATCCCAGACGAGGCTCGTTCGAAAAGATTTTTTCCCACCCTGCGGTGAAACAAACCGTCACCAGCCAGGCCAGCGGAATACCCGTGATCCACATATAACGCGAGCGATGCATCTTGATCAAAATGGTTGTGGCGACGCACAGCGCAATCGCAGCCAGCAGTTGATTGCCGATGCCGAACAGTGGCCACAGTGAATTGATGCCGCCCAACGGATCGCGCACGCCCTGATAGAGGAAATAGCCCCACGCAGCCACGATCGCCGCGCTGGCCACCAGCACGCCCGGCATCCAATTGGTTCGACGCAACGGCGGGACCAAATGGCCGAACAGGTCCTGCAGCATGAATCGGCCGACGCGCGTTCCGGCGGCGATGATGGTGAGGATGAATAACGCCTCGAACATGATGGCGAAGTGATACCAGAAGCCCAGAATCGCTCGACCGCCGCCGGTCTTCGAAAAGATATGCGCCATGCCGAGCGCAAGCGACGGTGCCCCACCAGTCCGATAAAACAAGTTCTTTTCACCGACGTCAGCAGCGAGTGAATCCATCTGCGCGGTGGAAACCGGAAAGCCCCAACCTGAGATGGTTGAGACCGCGGCGGCCGGAGTATTGCCCACTACGCCGGCCGGAGAATTGACCGCGAAGAACACGCCCGGCTGCAATGAGCAAGCCGCGATTAGCGCCATGATTGCCACAAAACCTTCCAGCAGCATGCCACCGTAGCCCACCGGCCATGAGGTCCATTCGCGCGCGATCATTTTGGGCGTCGTACCAGACGAAATCAGCGAATGAAATCCAGAAACCGCGCCGCAGGCAATCGTAATGAAGCAGAACGGAAACACTTTGCCCGCAAAGATTGGCCCATTGCCGTCGGTAAAACGAGTAAAAGCAGGCAACTCGAGTGTGGGATGCACCAAGATGATTCCCAGACCTAGCATCAACACCACGCCCAGCTTTACAAAGGTGCTTAAGTAATCGCGCGGCGCCAAAAACAGCCAGACCGGCAGCACGCTCGCAAGGAATCCGTAAATAATGGTCGCCACGGCAAGCGCCGTTGCCGACATTGTGAACAAAGGCGCAAGCGCGGGCGAAGCAGCCACAGCCTGACCACCGAAAATACTCGCGATTATCAAAACGAACCCGATCACGGAGCATTCCAGCACCTGGCCGGGCCGCAAATAACGGAGATAGACGCCCATGAAGAGAGCGATCGGCATGGTGGCCGCGATGGTGAATGTCCCCCACGGGCTGCCCTTCAATGCGTTGACCACCACCAGCCCCACCACGGCCAACAGCACGATCATGATCAGGAGAACCGTGATCAGCGCTGTGAATCCTCCCACTTTTCCGATTTCCTGCCGCGCCATTTGGCCGAGAGATTTTCCATCGCGCCGCATGGAACAAAATAAAATGACGAAATCCTGCACGGCGCCGCCTAACACGCAGCCGATGACGATCCAGAGCGCGCCCGGAAGATAACCGAATTGCGCGGCCAGCGTGGGACCAACCAGTGGTCCGGGTCCCGCGATGGCGGCGAAATGATGCCCGAAGACGATCCACTTATTGGTGGGTTCGAAGTCGAGTCCATCGCGTAACCGCTCGGCGGGAGTCGCGCGCTGATCGTTGAGCGCCATCACTTTTACCGCAATGAATTTCGCGTAGAAGCGGAAACCCACGAGATACGTACACACCGCGGCCAGTACCAGCCAGAAACTGTTTACGGGTTGGCCGTTGTCAATGGCAATTCCGGCCAGGAAAAACGCAGCCGCAATCGCGATCGCTGCCCACAGCGCGTGACCGAGGATCTTCTTCATCGAGAGGATTGTAGCAGTGCGGGCGTTGCTGGTGGCTGGTTGCTAGTGGCTTGTAGTCGGCGATTCGGTATGATTCAAGGATTGTGATTCGCCTCACCTTTCTCTCCTTTACGCTTTCGGCCCTTTGCGCTGCGCAGTCCAGTGCGCCGCCGTTGCGGCTTGCTATCGCCGGATTGGTTCACAGCCATGTCGACGGATTCCTGCACAGTATCCGCGACCGGAATGACGTTCAAGTGGTGGCTGTTTTTGAGCCGGATGTCGCCATCCAGCGCAAGTACGCCAAGAAATATAATCTCGATGAGTCAATCTTCTCCACTGACCTCGGCGTCATGCTGGACCACGCTAAGCCGGAAGCCGTAGCCACGTTCACCAGCACCTACGATCATCCAATGGTGGTGGAGGCCTGCGCGCAACGCCACATTCCCGTGATGATGGAAAAGCCGCTGGCAGTCAGCATGGATCACGCCCGCATCATCCAGCGCGCGGCCGCTAGCAGCGGTATTCCCGTGGTCATCAATTATGAGACCACCTGGTATCGCAGCCACGGCGCCATGTGGGATCTCATCAAGCAGCAGCACAAAGCAGGTCAGATACGCAAAATGGTGGCGATGGACGGCCATCAAGGGCCACAAGAGATTGGCGTGCCGCCTGAGTTCTTCCAATGGCTCACCGATCCCGTGAAGAACGGAGCCGGCGCCTTGTTCGATTTCGGATGCTATGGCGCGAATCTCATGACCTGGATGATGGACAATCAGCGGCCCACGGCAGTGACGGCCATAACCTCGCGATTCAAGCCGCGGATCTATCCGCGCGTTGACGACGAAGCCACCGTCCTGGTGGAATACCCGACGGCGCAGGGCATCATTCAGGGTTCTTGGAACTGGCCCTTCAGCCGCAAGGATTTTGAAGTTTATGGCGAGCGCGGATACGCAATCGCGGTGGGCGGCAGCATGCTGCGTGTGCGCATGCCCGGCCAGCGCGATGAAGAAACGCACGCCACACTAGATCCGCTTCCCGCCGACGAGCGGGATCCCGTGGAATATTTGGCTGCTGTCGCACGCGGCAAACGGAAACCGAGTGGTTTGTCATCGCTTGAAAACAACATGATCGTGGTTGAGATTCTCGCAGCAGCGCGCGAGTCAGCCGCAACGGGGAAGACCATCAAGATCGCTAATCAGTAGACTCCGCCGGCCACATCACTTGTCCGATAGCGCGTGCCAGTTGCTTCCACTTCGATTCCTCGGCGGCCAGTTGTTTTCGTCCTGCTGGCGTCAACCGGTAATATTTAAATTCGCGATTGCGGTCCTTGGCCATCTCCCACTTCGCAACAATCCAGCCCTTTCGTTCCAGGCGGTGCAACGCCGGATAGAGCGATCCGTGTTCCACTTGCAAAACCTCATCGGTGGTGCTGCGTATATGTTTGGCGATCTGGTGCCCGTGCGAGGGCCCGAATAACAGCGTCCGCAGAATGAGCATGTCGAGGGTTCCTTGGAGTAGGTCGATTCGATCGGTTGACATCGCTGGTAGATATTCTACCCTAGCCAAGCGTCGGCATGAGTGCCGACGCGGCAGGCAAGAGTGCCTGCGCTACACCTGCATGGTGAAGACTGCTCCGCCGTTTTGGCCGTTGGCCGCGCTGACCGAGCCGCCGTTCTGTTCCACGATGGATTGGACCACGTATAGACCCAGGCCCGAGATGATGGATTTGGTGGATACGCGCGGCTCGAAAATGCGCGGCAGCAATTCGGGCGAGATGCCGGGACCGTCGTCAGTGACCACGATCTGTCCCTCGCGCGCCTGAACCCGAATGTTCTTGGCGCCGGCCTGAGCCGAGTTCAGGAACAGATTTACGAGCACGCGTTCCCACTGAGCGGCGTCACCTTTCAGGCGAAATTCCGGGGCGATCTCATCGGTGAACTCGATCTTGGGGCCGTTGGCGCACTCCAGATAATCGCGGCAAAATTGAGTTGCGTTTTCGATAACCGGCCCGAGCTCGGCACCGGTCCGGTTGCTTTCGAGGATGCTGTGCACGATTCTTTGGCCGCGATCGACGCTACGTTGCAGCGTATGCGCGAGCTTCTCCCATTTGGGATCGTCTTCGAGAAGCTCCGCGCTCTCGCCGATGGTTTGAAATACATTGTTCAGATCGTGAACCAGACCTTCAAGCGTGAGATCAGCAACGTCCATACTTATTCACCAGCCGCACGATGTAGTGTATCGAAAAACTCGGGGAAAGACACGGAGGCAGCACCGGCGTCTTCGATGACGCACTCACCATCAGCGATGAGAGCAGCGACGGAGAACGCCATTGCGATGCGATGATCGCCGAAAGAGTCCAGCTCGGCAGCATGGAAGTTCTGACCGCCGGGAATCTCAAAGCCGTCCTCGCGCGTTTCTATGGCGAGACCCATGCGGCGAAAGTTTTCAGCGATGGAAGCGATTCGGTCCGTCTCTTTGACGCGCAACTCGGAGGCGTCGCGCACGATCAGACCCTCGGCGCTCGCAGCGCCGAGCACAGCCAAAACCGGAATCTCGTCGATGAGCGCCGCAGTTCGAGCTTTTTCGAGAACTCCTCCGCGTATCGGCGACTTTACGATGCGCACGTCGCCGACCAGCTCGCCGCCAGACGAGGTGACATCCAAAACTTTCAGATCGGCGCCCATCTCGACCAGAAAATCAAGCAACGTGGAGCGCGTCGGATTCAGTCCGACTCCGTGAATGGTGAGATTGGACTCAGGGACGATGAGGGCAGCGACTAAGAAAAACGCGGCCGAAGAAAGATCGCCCGGCACGCGCAGAGTGCGGGCCTGGAGATGCGGCCGGCCCGTGACCGTGATGGACCGTTTCAGAACTTCCACATCAGCTCCGAATTCGCGCAATGCCAGCTCGGTGTGATCGCGCGTCCGGACGGGCTCGTGTACCGTGGTGCGTCCATCGGCGTAGAGCCCGGCGAAGAGTACGCAACTCTTCACTTGCGCGCTGGCCACGGGAAGAGTGTATTCGATGGGATGAAGCTGGCTTCCGTGAATAGTGAGCGGCGGGAAGCGTCCATCGCGAGCGTCTAAGCAAGCGCCCATCTGACGCAGCGGATCGAGGATGCGCTGCATGGGGCGCCGCGAGAGCGACTCGTCACCGCCGATGCGGGATTCAAAAGCCTGTGCGGCAAGAATTCCGGAAAGCATGCGAATGGTGGATCCGGAATTACCGGCGTCCAGCATGTCGGCCGGCTCGCGAAGCCCGTCCAGCCCGCGGCCCTGAATCGAGATGATTCCGTCGCGATTATCGATGACGGCGCCGAGCGCGCGGACGCACGCGAGCGTAGACTGGCAATCCGCGCCGGTGGAATAGTTCTCCAACTTGGTGGTCCCTTCCGCGATTGCGGCCAGCATTGCATAGCGGTGCGAAATGGACTTGTCGCCGGGAAGTTGGATTGCGCCGGTGATGGAGGCAGCGGGACGGATTTGCTCGCGCATGGAATAAAGAGTTAGTGTAGCTGAAGAGGGAAGGAGCGGATTGGACATGGCATCTGGGATCAGCAGGCGAATGTGGATGAAGAGCTCAGCCGCGCTTACTGCAGCGGCGGCAGCGGCGCCAATGGCGGTTGCACAAGGGCCCAAGAATATTGTGATTGCGAGCTCCAATGGGAAAGAGGCGTGCCGGAAAGCCATGGAGATGATCAAAGCCGGCGAAGACACGCTGGATGCCGTGGTCGCGGGAGTTCAAACGGTTGAATTGGATCCCACGCAGCATGGCGTGGGCTATGCCGGCCTTCCCAATGAAGACGGAGTGGTGGAACTGGACGCGAGCGTAATGCATGGACCGTCGCGGCGCTGCGGATCGGTGGCGGGAGTACGCATGGTCAAGACTCCGGCCCGGCTCGCCAAACTGGTGATGACCGAAACCGACCATGTCATGATGGTGGGCCAAGGCGCGGACCAATTCGCGAAAGACATGGGATTCAAACTGGAAGAACTGCTGACGGAGGAATCGCGCCTGGCGTGGCTGGTGTGGAAGAAATCGGTGCGCGATAAAAAGGGGCACACCAATTGGTCGAGCGAAGTTGAGACGGGAAACGCGACGGCGGAGCTCAAGGAATTGTTTCCGAACGTGGATGAAAAGACGCTGGCATGGGCGAGGGAGATGGCCATCCATCCGATCACGGGCACCATCAATTGCCTGGCGCTGAACTCGAAGGGCGAGATGTCGGGCGTTACAACTACAAGCGGACTGGCGTGGAAAATCGCTGGGCGCGTGGGAGATTCGCCGATCATCGGCGCGGGATTGTACGTGGATCAGGATGTCGGCGGCGCGGGGTCGACAGGACGCGGCGAGGAGAATATTCGGATCGCGGGCGCGCACACCATCGTCGAGAACATGCGGCACGGCATGACGCCGCAAGAGGCGTGCCTGGACGCGTTGAAGCGGATCTCGCGCAATTTCAAGGATGACAAAGCGCGGCTGGCGCAATTCGACATCAACTTCTACGCGTTGCGCAAGGATGGCCTGTACGCCGGAACGACGTTGTGGACCTACGAGAGTGGCGCGCAGAAGTACAATCCTGTTTTCACGGTGAATGACGGGGGCGAGAGCAGGCATGAGAAGTGCGTGCCGTTGTATGAGCGGCGCGCTTGAGCGCTTGCGCGATTTTCAGAACCGTGCGTCGGCATGAGTGCCGACGCGGCACGCTGAGAGCGTGCGCTACAGATTGGCGCGGAGGGCGTTGACGGCGGCGCCGATTACGGCGATTTCGCTGCCGGCGGGGACAATTTCGAATACGTAACCTTGAAGCGGGCTCATTTTTACCATTTCACTGACATATTGATTGAGCAGGTTGATATCCAGATGCCGGGCGTTGAAACCGGAAATAAAGAATTTTCCTGGGCCGGCCAGATGAATGGAACTCGCGGTGCCCGCTGCCAGGGCGGCATGCCATAACTTGACAAAATCGACGCAGCGCTGATCGCCGCGTTGCGCGTTCTCGAAAATCTCATCCGGCTCCAAGTCGAGAAAACGAAGGCGCATGGCGCGGTGTCCCATGATGCCTTCCAAGTGCCCTCTTCCACCGCAGCCGCAGTATTTTTCACGCGGATCGAGTGAGACTACCACGTGGCCTCCCTCCCAGATGCCTTCGTGCCAAGGATAGATGCCGAAGCCGATGCCGTGACCGAGGGTCCACACGCGAATGAGCCGATCAAGCTGGCCGCGCGTGGCTGCGAGGCCGGCGGCTACCACGTCGGCATCGTTATAAATGTGAACTGGAGCATCCAATCCGCCTTGGCGAAGAGCCGTCGAAACCAACTCCCGCATATGGGCGCCTTTGAGTTGGCGCAGGTTGGGCGATTCTTCCACCAGCCCGTCGCGAATGATGCCGGGCACGCCGATTCCGATGGCGTCCACTTTCGAGCCGGGGGCCACGGCCAGAATCTGGCCAGCGATGGTTTGAGCAATGCGTTCTGAAGGCATGCCATGCAGAGCATCGGCTTCGGAGTCCTCTACAAAAAGGTGGAGTTTGGAAACGAGTTTATTACCTTCCACGAGACCCGCGGCTATGTGTTCGGCGGTTGTGACGCCAATGGATCGAGGCATATCATTTCGCTTTCTTCAGAGCTTGGTTAGCTTGTTCACGCCGTTAAATGCCGCGGCCTTGTAGCATTCCGCCAAGGTGGGGTAGTTGAAAACAGTATTAATGAAATAATCGACGGTCCCTCCCAGGATCATGACGGCCTGCCCGATGTGCAAGAGTTCTGTGGCACCTTCTCCAATAATATGGACGCCCAGGATAGCTTTGGTTTCGCGATGAAAGATAATTTTCAGGCGTCCGGTGGTATCGCCGCGAATTTGGCCTCTGGCGATCTCGCGATAGTAGGCGACACCTACCTCATAAGGAACGTCGTCGTCAGTGAGCTGTTCTTCGGTTTTGCCGATGAAAGAAATCTCGGGGATGGTATAAATGCCGTACGGGTAGCTGGCCGGATTGGATTGTATGGTCTTACCGAACGCGTTTGCGCAGGCGATACGGCCTTGCTCCATGGAGACGGAGGCGAGGCTGGGAAATCCGATGACGTCGCCAACCGCGAAGATGTGGGGTTGTTTGGTTCGATAATCGGCATCCACTGGGATTCGGCCACGCGCATCCACGTCGACTTGGGCGGCCGGCAGGTTCAGCTCATCCACATTGCCTTGCCGGCCGACTGCATACAGCAAGGCGTCGCCAGAGAGCTTCTTTTTACTTTCGAGATAGGCGACAACGGAGCCGTCGGGCATCTCCTCCACGCTCTGGACTTCTTCATTCAGGCGCATGGTAACGCGATGGTCGCGGAGATTGTAGGAAAGCGCCTCCACCATTTCGGCGTCGGCGAATTCCAGCAGGCGGGGACGCTTTTCGATCAAGATGATGCGCACGCCGAGCGTGGCGAACATGCAAGTGTACTCGACGCCAATGACACCGCCGCCGACTACGATCAATGTTTTCGGAATCTCGGGCATGGACAGGATCTGGTCGCTGTCGATGATGTTGCGCCCGTTGATGGCAATCTTGCTGGAGGCTGCGGGCTTGGTTCCGGTGGCAATGATAAACGCTTCGGCGGTGTAGGTCTGCTGGCCACGCGGGCTGTCCACGCGAACGGTATGCGGGTCAAGAAAAGTCGCGACGCCGTTGATCATTTCGATGTTGTTGCGCGACAACTGTCCCTGGATGACGTCGACTTCGGTTTTGATCACGTGCTGGACGCGGAAGGCGAGGTCCGCCATGGTGATCTTTTCCTTGACGCGATAGTTGACGCCGTAAACGTTTTGATAATAGTAACCGGAGAGATGCAAGACGGCTTCGCGAATGGTCTTGCTGGGGATGGTGCCGCTGTTGATGCACACACCTCCGATCACTTCGCGGCGCTCGATGAGGCCGACGTGCTTGCCCATCTTCGAGCCTTGAATCGCGGCGCGTTGGCCAGCCGGACCCGAGCCGATGACGATTAAGTCGAAGCTCTGCATTGTTGAACCAATTTAGCGCATTGGGGGCGGGCGGTAGTGTGTCGGTTTGGTTACTGGATGGATTCACCGACGATCCTGTCTGGCTTGTGGGCAAGCGGGCGTCGAGATGAGTCTCGACGCGGCAGGCAGGAGTGCCTGCGCCACGTCCCTGGACTCATAATCCCGCTAGGCCGGGGGTGGTGGTGGATGGCGAGGGGGCATTCAGGGGATTTGAGTAAGAGCCGAAGCGGAAATATTCGATGGTTCGGGACTCTTGGAGGCGCATGATGCGTTGGGCGGCGCGTTCGACTTGGTCTTTTGAAAAAACGAAGCCACTATCGGCGGGGTCCCAGGGAATGCCTTTGTGTCTGTGGAATTCGAGTAGGATAGCGGCGTCCCTTAGGTCGCGGCGTTGGCGCTCGCGGCGTTCGAATTGGATTTCGCGGAGTTGGGCGAGGGTTTTTTCGAATTGGCGGGAGAGGCGGGAGCTGTGCAGGCCCAAGGTGGCTAACGCCGGGACTAGGGACTGGGGGCTGGGGACTTCGGCGATCAGGCTTGCTTCCAAGATCGGGATGCGTTTCTGGCGCCAGGAGGTGTCGGCTAATTCCTGGACCAGGTGAGTTTCGGTTGGGGTGGCGGGTTGGTATTCGTCGACGAACTGGCGGCAATGCTGCTGGTAAGCGGTTGGATCTTCCGACGGCAGGACCGCGGTGCGGGCGGTCAGGCCGTGGCGAAGCGCGTTGAGTGACGAACGCTGTTTGCCGGTCTCGGTACGAGGGCCGGTGGAGTGCTCGGAGTTGGCGCGATTGATGGCCGCGCGATCGGTGTAGTGGAGTTCGAAAGTTGCAGAGGCTGACATGCCAATGAAATAGCACGAGGGTGAGGCGCGGGAGGTGGGGGTTGCTGGAGGTTGTTGATTCGGAAGCGGCGAATGGTGTGGGAAGATGCGTGATCGTTAGTGGGGGTGTGTGGTTCTACGTGGCTTTGGGGTTGCCCAACAGCGAAATCAAATAAGCTTGAGCGACAGCTTGATCACGAATCCGGCGCCAGCTTTGGAAACCGGTGTCCACACGATCAATTAGAGAGATCACTTCGGTGCGGGTCCAGGTTTTCGAGCTGTCGTAGTCGGCCGTGTGTCGCTGCTGCTGAGCCTGGAAGAACGTATCCGCGACGCGCAGGAGGTGGTGCATGCAATCAAGTTCTGGTCCAGGAGCAGGAGGCGGGTTCGAATTGATGTAGCGATTGCATTCGCCGCGCTGCCTTTCCGAGGCGGATTTCATCTTCCCGTGCTCGAAGAATCTTGCGAGCGTGGCCCGTTGATCTACCCTTCTCCAATTCAGGGTCGCTTCGTGGATGAGAAGGTGGAAGAGAGCATAATAAGCCGTCGAAACTGCCCGTCGCAGGCTGGCTTGGCGCGGTCTTTTCTTCTCCCGATTCGCGAGATGCTTGGCCTGCTCAAGTAGGTCGTGGGCATATGGCATTGTTGCTCATGCCCAAGCGGGTTCCTTCAAGTTGTCTTGCTCTGACAGGCTTCGATAATTGAAATAGGCGTGCAGTCCCTGCTCTTCGACCTTGACCTCCCTGAGAAGAATCAACTCGACGGTCTGGGCGAGATCGCTCAATTTCGGCCTTTTCGCTGCTTCGTCGGCGAGGACGATCCGAAAGAAGATGGAGGGGTCGCCTGTCCAATCCGGTCCAAAGTCGTAGCGAATTCGCACTACAGTGGGAGCTAGAGCCTTGGTCGCCCGCTGAACTGCAGCGTCGATGTCCTGTTGGTTGACGAATCCTATGGGGACGTAGGGCACGATTTCATTGTCTCGCTTCTCGGCCGGCGTGGGTCAGTTTCCGCGCCTATTAGGCAATCGGCGGAAACTGCGCGGGTTAGCAACCCGCGCGCAGGATGGCATCCTGCCACAATAAACTGACCCACTGCTCGATATGGCGGGGAGCGCGGTTTCGTTGTAGAGTGGAAGCGTCTCCAAATTTGCGAAGTTGACTTGCAGGCCACGAGACGAGCGACCGGGGGCGAACTTGAAGCTAACTGACCTGCGCGGGATTCTTCAGTACATCCCGCAATTCCGGGAAAAAACATTCATCATTGCAGTGGACGGAGCGATCGTTACGGACGAGAACTTCGCGAACATCCTGCTGGACATTGCAGTACTTCGGTCGTTGAACATCCGCGTGGTGCTGGTGCATGGCGCGGCCGAGCAAATCAAGGCTCTGGCCGAGAAGCAGGGCGTCCACACTTCGAACCTGGATGGCACCGGGGTTACTGACGCAGCTACATTGCAGCTTGCCATGGACGCTGCGAACCGTCTCACGCACGAGGTCATGGAAGGCCTTTCGGCCAACGACCTGCGCGCCGCACACACGAATGCCATCGTTGCGCATCCGCTGGGGATCATCCAGGGCGTGGATCATCTGTTTACCGGGAAGGTGGAGCGCGTGGACACGGAACTTCTTCAGACGTTACTGAACCAGGGTATTGTTCCGGTGATTCCGCCGCTCGGGTTTAATGGCGAAGGTAAGACGTACCGGGCCAACTCCGACAGCGTGGCGCTTGCGGCCGCTGAAGCGTTGCGGGCGATCAAGCTGATTTTCATTACCACGGAGGACGGGCTGCGCTACAACGGTCAACTCATTCGCCAGATGCTGGTGGTGGACTTGCAGAAGCTGGTACAGTCAGGACCCGGCGGATTTGGGCCGGAAATGTTTTCCAAGGCCCAGCACGCGGCTGCCGCCTGCGCCGTCGGAGTGCAGCGCGTCCACATTATCAACGGCCGCGAGGACGAAGGGCTGCTGGCCGAAGTGTTCTCCAACGAGGGCATCGGCACG
>PMOK01000115.1:15414-15828 GCA_003162425.1 Bryobacterales bacterium
ATTGAGAAGGACCTGGCGGATTACTACATCTTCGAAATCGACAAGAATCCGGTGGCGTGCGTGGCGCTGCACGTTTATCCAGCGCAACAAAAGGGCGAGCTTGCGAGCCTCTATGTCGATCCGGCACATGAAAACCAGGGCCTTGGCCGAAAACTTCTTCAATTTGTCGAAAATAAGGCGCGGGAATCCGGCCTGAATGAACTGATCTTGCTATCGACGCAGGCGTTTACTTACTTCCAATCGAAGGGCGGGTTTTCCGAAGGTACACCCGATGACCTTCCGCCGAGCCGGCGCGAGAAGTACGATCATAGCGGGAGGAACTCGAAAGTTTTGGTGAAGAAGCTGAAGGCGGCGGGGTAGTGGGCTGAGGTTGTTGAATATTTACTGCCGCTAGCTCCGAAGAGCGGGTCCAGG
>PMOK01000085.1:0-161 GCA_003162425.1 Bryobacterales bacterium
GCGTTACGCGAAAAGGCGCTAGCGAGAGCCGGTGAGTTCTCCTGGACCAAAACGGCCCAGCTCACCAGAGAGGTATATGGACACGCCGTCGGGCGCTTCCGCAAGAAAGCCTAGCTGCATCAATGCCACTTAGTTTTTCCAAAGCTGCTCAGTCTGCATTC
>PMOK01000085.1:229-22635 GCA_003162425.1 Bryobacterales bacterium
CCGACGCCCTCGTCGGCTTGCTAGGTGCGGAAGAGCGGGTTCAGGGGGACCCGCGCGGACCAGGGGGTCCGCCCCACTTGGCGCTGCGAACCGATTGCTATGGGACTTCCTAGAGCGCTGTTCCTTTCGCCCGAATCGCCTTATCCGATGATCGGAGGCGGTCCGCTGCGTTCGGCGTCGCTGCTCGAGTACTTATCGCGCCACTTTTCCGTACATGCCATCGTATTCCGGCAGGAGGGCGATCCAGACCCGAAGCGTTTCATTCCGGCGGGTCTTCTCGAAAAACTGGACGTCCTTAAATTAACGCGTCATTCCAAAAGCGCTATCGCGCGCGCAACACGCAACTCGATACGCATGGTCCGTAATCGGCCGCCTCTCGTGGATCGTTTTTCCGGATTTCAAGATACGATCGGGAAGCTGGCCGCTGGCCAACAATACGACGTGGCGGTGATAGAGCATTTCTGGTGTGCCCCTTATGTGGAGCAGGTGCGTCCCTTTTTGAAGCGGGTCATCCTGGATCTTCATAACATCGAATCGGTATGGCACCGAAGTCTGGCGGATCTCGAACACGGCGCGCGTGCGTTGGCATTGAGGCGATTTGCCACAGCCTCCGTGGCCTTAGAACGCCAGTGGCTGCCGCAATTCGACCATCTGTTGGTGACTTCGTCTGAGGACGCCGAAACAGCGCGAGCGCTGGCTCCCGAGACCGGAGTAACGGTCTATCCCAACGCGCTTCCCTTGATCCCCTTGCCGGCGCCAGCGGAGCGCGAGGAAATCGTGTTCAGTGGAAATTTGGAGTACGCGCCTAATATTCTGGCCGTCCGCTTTTTTCATGACCGCGTTTGGCCTGAGTTGCGGTCACGCTGGCCGGTCCTGAAATGGAAAATCGTGGGCAAGCACCCGGAGGCGATTGAAACTATCGCCGCGAGCGACCCGCGAATCGAACTCACCGGCTTCGTCGACGACGCCGTGGCCGCGATTGCAGCGGCCAAAGTCGCGGTAGTTCCCGTGCTCGCGGGAAGCGGAACACGCGTAAAAATCCTGGAAGCCTGGGCCGCTGGAACCGCGGTGGTCTCAACCACTCTGGGCGCGGCAGGCCTCGAATGCCGCAACGGAGAACACCTGCTGCTGGCCGACGACCCTGGTAGTTTTGCTGGGGCCGTCTCCGAGTTGCTGTCTTCCTCCGCCGCGCGCAACGAAATCGGAGCCGCCGGCCGCAAATTCTATGAGGAACGTTTCACCTGGCCGGCCGCCTGGCGCATTTTAGATGGCGTCTTTGGAAACGATATGGCCCCCGGATCGGTCTAAACTGTGAGTGTGACGGACATTTGGCTCTGGAATTGCACGGAACTGAAGTAACCGGCGTCTGTCATTATTTGTGAAAAATTTGTGAAGGTACCGGGCTGGACTCCGAAACCCACTATACTGGAAAAGGTGATGCGCTTCTCCGTTGACGCCCATGCGATTGGGCAACACCTGACGGGCAACGAAACTTACATCAAGAATCTGCTGAATTGTTTCGCGGCATTGGACCGCCAAGCGGATTTCGTTACCTATCTCTCGCGTGAAGATGCGTTCGACGAAGTACCCGAACGCTTCCATAAAAGACGTGTCGCAATAAATCCGTTCGTGCGGCTGGGCTTCGATCTTCCGCGCAGATTGCGGCGCGACCGGCCGGACCTTCTGCACGTGCAATACACGGCCCCGGTCTTCTGCCCGGTGCCGGTGGTGGTGAGCGTGCATGATGTCAGCTTTCTGGAGCATCCGGAGTATTTCACGTCGTTTCGCGCGTTGCAATTGCGCTGCACGGTTCATCGCACGGTGAAGGCGGCGGCGCGGGTGCTGACGCCCAGCGAATTCTCGAAGCGCCGAATTCTGGATGCTTACGCGTTGGACGAAGAGAAGGTAGTGGTGCTGCCCAACGGCGTGTGCTCTTCGTTCCATCCCATTTCCCGCGAAATCGCCCAGCGCTGGGCGCAGACGTCACTGGGGTTGACGGTTCCGTTCGTTCTGACGGTGGGCGATCTGCAACCGCGCAAGAACCACGCCAGCCTGATTCAGGCCTTTGAGCGGTTGCTGCGCGCTTATCCGCAACTTCCGCATCACCTGGTGATTGTTGGCAAAGAGACCTGGCACGCCCAGGCGATCCGTGCGTTCGCCAGGAAATCGAGCATCTCGGATCGCGTTCACTTCACCGGTTTCGTATCCGATGCCGATCTGGTGAAGTTATACGGCGCTTGCGATCTTTTTGTTTACCCGTCCTTTTATGAGGGCTTTGGTTTGCCCATCCTGGAAGCCATGGCGTGCGGCCGCGCGGTAGCCTGCTCGAATACCTCGGCGATGCCGGAAGTAGCCGATTCAGCCGCTCTGCTGTTCAATCCACATTCGGTGGACGACATTCTGCTAAGCATGCGGGACCTGTTGTTGAATCCGGAATTGCGGGCGCGCATGGAACGATTGGGTGCGCAGCGGGCGCCGATGTTCAGTTGGGAGAAAAGCGCCGCCAAGACCTTGGACGTGTATTATGAAATCGCTGGTAAAGCTGGGGAAAAGCCCGTTCCCGTTCTGAATCGTATGTCCGCCGCACGCCGGTAATTTATCCATGACGAAGTATCCTTTCCGAAAAGTAATGGGTTTGGTGTTGGCCTGCGCGGCACTCGCCAGTTCCGGAACTCCCCTGGGTCCTCCCACCTTTGAAAACGAACAACTGCGCTACAGCGTCAATTGGCCGAGCGGGCTGAGTCTGGGCGAGGCGCAACTGGAATCCTCGCGGGACAAAGGCACGGCAGACGTCGCACCGCGCCTGCACCTGCAGTTCGATCTCGACGCCGCTGTCCCGGGCTTCTCGGTTACGGACCGCTATCACTCCGAGGCATCGCCAGACTTCTGCTCCGTAGAGTTTCAGCGGACCGCCAGCCACGGCCAGAAGAAGACCGATGAAAAGACCAGCTTCGACCCGTCCGGAACGGCCACGCGTCAGACCACCGGCGGCGGTAAGTCGGAAATGAAAACTCCGGCCTGCGGCAAGGATGCGCTGGCGTTCCTCTACTACGTCCGGCGTGAGCTGAGCCAGGGCCGCATGCCCGGGCCCCAAACCGTATATTTCGGCGCGGCTTACGAAATTCGGATGGCGTTCGCCGGTACCCAAACCATCAAGCTGGGCGACAAGCAAGTCGAGGTGGATCGCGTCACGGCTTCGGTCAAAGGCGCCGCTTCTGAAGTAGGCTTTGAAGTATTTTTCCTGAAGGATGCAGCTCGCACGCCCGCTCTGGTGCGTGTTCCGTTGGCGCTGGGCACCTTCTCGATGGAGCTTGTAAGATAATGTGGGGCAGGTTGCCAACCTGCGCGCCGATTGGCAATCGGCGCAAACTCGGACGGGTTAGCAACCCGCCGCAGGATGCCATCCTGCCCCACATACTGATTCGTGGCAACTAAGATCGCCTTCTTCTCGCCGCTGCCGCCTGCGCGGAGCGGAATCGCCGATTACTCCGCTGCATTGCTCGAAGAGTTGTGCAGGCTGGCGGATGTGCAGGTGTTTGCTTCCAAGCCCTCCGTATTCGATCCCGCGGCTTTCGATGTCATCCTCTACCAGATCGGCAACAATTCTTATCACGACTTCTGCTATGAAATGGCCTTGGAGCATCCCGGCGTGGTGGTGGTTCACGAAGCCAATTTGCACCACTTGATCGCCGGCATCACCATCAAGCGCGGCGATTGGGACGCTTACATGCGCGTGTTGGGCGAGGAGGGAGGGCCCCAGGCGCTCGAAAATGCTCAACGCGTGCGGGCGCTCGAAATCCCGCCGGACTATGAGGGCGTTCCGATGCTGCGCGGTCTGCTGGCGCGCTCCAAAGGGGCCATCGTCCACAGCGGCTGCGTGGAGGAGGTACTGCGTTCGGCCGGCTTCTCCGGGCCCGTTGCGCGGATACCGCATGGCGCATGGATTCCAGAGACCAACCGGCTCAACTTTCGAAGTATCCTGGGCGTGGATGAAACTACGCCGCTGATCGGGATCTTCGGATTCCTGAAGCCGTACAAACGCATCGCCGAATCGCTGCGTGCGTTTAAGAGGCTACTCGCAGTAACTCCTGAAGCGAAGATGATTCTGGTCGGAGAGCCGCATCCGGATTTCCCGCTGCAGTCGCTGATACAGTCGTTGGGGCTCGCGGCGAATGTGAGAGCGCTCGGTTTCCAGCCGATCCCGGAATTCGTGGGAAATCTGGCGGCCTGCGATATTGTGTTGAATCTCCGCTATCCTACGGTGGGCGAGAATTCCGGAACGCTGATGCGTGCGCTCGGTTTGGGCAAGGCGGTCATCGTTTCTGAAGTTGGATCGTTTCTTGAACTACCGGATAACATCTGCCTGAAGGCCCCCGTGGATGCGACGGAAGAAGAACACCTCTTCGAGTATCTGAACCTGCTGGTGAGCCGGCCGGATATTCGGCGATCAATCGGAGCCGAGGCGCGGCGCTGGGTGGAAACCGAATGTTCCTGGCCAAAAGTCGCCCGAAAATATGTGGATTTTCTGGATTGCGTCGCGCACGGTGCGACTCCGGCCGCAGCCGTCTCGATTGAGCCCGAAGAACCACTCCAAGTCTCCGAACCGCTACCTGTGGAACCGGACTACATCGTTTCCTGGTCGCCCACCGAAGCCGCCAGGAGCTACGCCCGCACGCACCTGACGCGATTGGAGAGAACCTTAGCCCTCACGCCTCCAGGCGGTCCGAACGACCGGATTCTCGAGATGGGCGTATATCTCCAAATCACGGCCGCACTCAAGAACCGTCTCGGCTATGCCGAAGTGCGCGGCTGTTATTACGGTCCAGCCGGCGGCGTCGACCCCCGCACAGTAACCTGCGGCGATGAAGTGTTCACTGTCGACGTGGATCTGTTCGATGCGGAAAAGGATCGCTTCCCCTACGACGATGCCTACTTCTCCACAGTGCTGTGCTGTGAGCTGCTGGAGCATCTCACCGCGGACCCGATGCACATGATGGCGGAGATCAATCGGATTTTGAAGCCGGGCGGGCATGTGCTGATCACCACGCCCAACCTCGGCTCTTTGCGCGCGATCTCGGCCATCCTGCAGGGCTACCATCCTGGTTTATTTCCGGCTTACATACGTCCGCCCGAGCCCGGCGTCGAGCCCGATCCGCGTCACAACCGCGAATACATGACACGGGAAATCGTGCATCTGCTGGAAGACTCCGGGTTCGAGGTGACGGTGCTGGAGACTGGCCCTTTCCTGGCCAGACCCGAGCCGGAGTACGCCTGGGTTTCGCAATTGCTGGAGCGTTACGAACTTTCGCACTCACTGCGCGGCGACGGAATCTATGCCGTGGGACGCAAAACCGGTCCTGTGCGCGAGCGATATCCACGCTGGTTGTACGAATGATGGACGCCGAATACCGTGACATCGAGTTGCGTTCGCTCCCCGATACGCTCGAAGTTCGCCTGGTGATGGAAAACAAATCACGCCAAACTTGGACTCCCGAGAATTTCTCGCTGGGTTGGCAGTTCTTCGATCCTGAAACGAACTTCTTCATTCTGGAAGGCGCCTGGGCCCCTGTCCCGCACGATGTACCACCCGGCCAGACGGTCTCGTTTGAGCTTCTCATTCCGTTCCCTCCGGAAGCGGGCGGATACCAGATTTACGTCTCGCCCATCCAGCAGCCCGAGGGGTGGGCCTATCGCCGTGGCAGGCCGTTTTTGCGGATCGTCGCGGAGGCATCCGATGGCGAAGTTCGCGTACTGGACCGCGAGATTGCTACCGCCGCGAGGCTCCGTCTTCGCCGGATGCGCAACGCCTTGCCCAAATTTTTTGCCGCTCCGGTGCGATCCATCCTCGAGAACCATCGGTTAATTCGATCCATGGCGCGCCGCGATATCCTGGCGCGCTACCGGGGTTCATTTGGCGACGTATTCTGGACAGTCCTGAATCCGCTATTGCTGATGGCGACCTATTTCTTCGTCTTCGGCGTAGTGCTGCACTCGCGATTTAGTCCAACCGACCACAGCTCCACCGGCTTCGCTCTCTATTTTCTCGCCGGCATGTTGCCGTGGCTGGCGTTTTCTGAACCAGCCGGCCGGGCGCCGCACGTGGTGCTGGAACATCGCAATTTCGTGAAGAAGTTGATTTTTCCGCTGGAGACGCTGCCGGTGAATCAGGTGGTGGCCGGATTAGTGACCGAAATGTTTGCCGCCGGGGTGTTTCTTGTAGCGTTGCTGGTGATTCGCGGCGCTGTTCCGGTGACCGTAGTCTGGCTCCCGGTATTGTTGGTCCCGCAACTTCTGTTCACCTTGGGAGTCTGCTGGTTCCTGGCCGGGTTGGGCGTGTTCGTGCGCGATCTGGGCCAGATCATGGGATTTCTGCTGACCCTGTGGTTCTTCATCACGCCCATCTGTTATTCGGAAGCGAATTTGCCCGCGAACGCGCTGTTCATCCTGCGAAAGAATCCAATGTACGTGCTGGTGCACGGATATCGCGCCATTCTTCTGGAACACCATCCGCCCGAGCTGTTGCCTTTGGTGAAACTGTGGCTGGTTGCAATCGCGATATTCTTTCTGGGCCATGCCTGGTTCTATAAACTCCGCAAGAGCTTCGCGGACGTCATTTGACCGCGTCCGCATGATACAATCGCTCCGCGATGCAGCTATACGAATGGAATCGGATCGAGAAAGAGCAGTTGAATCCGTCCTTCGCCCGCCAGGTGATTCACGGCGAGACGATGACCGTGGCACGTGTCTATTTGAAGAAAGGCTGCCTGGTGCCGGAGCACAGCCACCACAACGAACAGATTTCCATGCTGGAGCAAGGGTCGCTTCGATTTGTGATTGAAGGCGTGGAGAAGGTGGTGAAAGCAGGCGAAGTGCTGCGCATTCCTCCGCATGTGCCGCATAGCGCCGAGGCGCTGGAGGATTCCATCGCCGTCGATCTGTTTTCTCCCATCCGGGAAGACTGGATCCGCGGCGACGATGCTTACCTGCGCAAGTGATTCTCTGTCTCGGGTATAATTAGAATTCCAACTGGGGATCATTCTGAAAAAAGCTTCACTTTTCTGCGCACTATTGTTGTGTGCTTACACGCGAACCGTTTGCGCGCAAATTCCGGCCGTTGAGCCAACTGTTACGCCGGCGATTCCGGACAAAGCGATTGATCCCGACGACCATCGCATGTTCGGCGTGCTTCCCAACTTCAAGACCGTGAACGATCCGGACCAGCCGATCACACCGATCGGCCCGGCCGAGAAGTTTCAGCTCGTCACACATTACTTCGATCCTTTTACATTTGCCATCTCCAGCGTTCAAGCCGGAATCGAACAGGCGACCGACGAAAAGAAGTCCTATGGCCAGGGCGTCCTGGGTTACTCCAAACGCTACGGCGCGGATTTCACAGATGCTTTCACTAACGAGCTGTTCGTGGTCGGCGTTTTTCCTGCCTTGCTGCATGAAGATCCGCGATATTTTCGCTTGGGCCATGGCAGCGGTTGGCGCCGGACCGGTTACGCGTTGAGCCGTATTCTTGTGGCTCGCACGGATTCCGGCGGGCAGCGCTTCAATTGTTCCGAGTTTCTTGGCAATTTCACCTCCGGTTCTATTTCGCAGCTTTACTATCCTCAAAACGAGCGCGGGATCGGCGGCATCCTGACACGGATGAGCGTCCAGATCAGCTATGACGCCATGTTCAACATCCTCAAAGAATTCTATCCGGACCTGAAGAGGAAGTTCCACAAGAGCGACGAGCGTGAGCGACCGGTGCCTTAGCGTGGCCCCGCTCGAAATACAACAGGTAACTCTCCAAGGCCGGCACATCCGGCTGGAACCTCTGACGCTCAACCACCTGGACGGTCTTTGCGAGATCGGTCTCGATCCCGATCTATGGCGCTGGATTCCGGCTCCCGTGAAATCGCGCGACGACATGCGCGACTACATCCGGTTGGCCCTGCGGTGGCAAACCGACGGCACCGCGCTGCCTTTCGCCACAGTGGATCAAAGCAGCGGCCGCGTGGTAGGCAGCACGCGCTACATGAATATCGACAAGCCCAACCGGCACGTCGAGATCGGCGCCACCTGGATCGGTCGCCCCTGGCAACGCACCGTGGTAAACACCGAAGCCAAGTACCTGATGCTGCGCCACGCCTTCGAGACGCTCGGATGCTTCCGTGTGGAACTGAAAACGGATGCGCTCAACCAGCAGTCGCGAAACGCGATCCTCCGCATCGGCGCGAGCCAAGAAGGCATTTTCCGAAAACATGTGGTGTGCTCCGACGGTCGCTTGCGCGATTCGGTCTATTTCAGCATCATCGATTCGGAATGGCCGAGCGTGAAGGCCCGGCTGGAAGAAAAACTGCACCAATCTGGTTGAGGGCTCATATTCGATATGCTGCATTAGAAAGCGTTAGCTGAGATGAACCTGACCATTGAAATACCAGCCGCGTTGGAAGCAGCGTTAAAAGCTAAGGCAAACGCGCAAGGCGTAAGCGCCTCCAGTTACGCCCGCTTGGTTTTGGAACAGGCTTTGTCTGAGCGGCCGGAGCCAACGCACAAACCCAAGAAATCGGCTTTCGGCCTGCTTGCGAAATATGGACCTGGACCCTCCGCCGAGGAGATCGATGAGAACCACCGGGAAATGTTTCGCGGCTTTGCCGGGGACGTTCCGTGATTGCTGGCGTCGCCGACACGCACGCGGCCCTTTGGTACTTGCTTGAGAATCCCCTCCTTTCGATTACGGCCCGCACGTTCATTGATGATGCCGCCGCCGCGGCCGGCCAGGAAATTCTGCTTTCGCCCCTACCTGATCGAATCGTCGCCGCGACGGCTGTGTATTTTGGCATTCCGGTCATTAGTGGTGACGGTCGCATCCGCGCGTCCAACGTGCCTACCGTCTGGTAGAAAAGGGGCCTACAGGTTTGGCCTACTTCTGAAACACCAACGTATCGATCTTGTCGCTCTGCGGTACGATCGGCGTAACTTCAACCGTCAACGTCTTCCCGTCGTCCGAGATCTTCATTCGAAATTGGGTCACGTGGTCGTTCTTAGTTTCCATGTCCACCAGCATCGGGCCGTTAAACCAGAAAGAATCTCTCCGGTCACCTGGAAATTTGCATACCTTCCCATCCGTAGTACACTGCAGCTCGGTCTTCTTGGGCTTGCCGTTCTCAGTCTGCGAGATGTGAATGGAATTGTCGCCTTCCTCAATCACCCAGGTCGCGCTCGAGATCTTGCTGGAATGCAATTCGCTCTTGGAGGCGTCGAACTGCCAGGTGCCGCTAAAACTGGGACGTTCCTGTTCTTGGCCTGCCGCCACGGCCGCCAAAACAACCAGCACGAAACACGTCGAAAGTGTGTAAATCACCGTGCGCATCGTGAATGACCCTCCCTACATATATATTCCAAAACCCGCACCCTAAGGGCGTGCTAGCATGAATCGGATAATCCCACCAGCTCTATGAAGCTCTCCGATAAATATACACTCGAACGGGGCAGAGTGTATTTGACCGGTATCCAGGCGCTGGTCCGTCTGCCCATCGACCAGATGCGCCGCGACCAGGCGGCCGGCCTCAAGACGGGCGCATTCATTTCCGGCTACGAGGGATCGCCACTGGGCGGATACGACATGGCGCTGGCGCGATCCGGGAAACTACTCACCGAATATAACATCCACTTCCGTCCCGGCGTGAATGAGGACCTGGCGGCCACGGCCGTCATGGGCAGCCAGATTTACGAGGTCATCGGCAAGAACAAAGTGGACGGCGTGGTGGGCATCTGGTACGGCAAAGGGCCGGGCGTGGATCGTTCGGGCGACATCCTGCGCCACGCCAACCTGGGTGGCACCGGAAAAAACTGCGCCGCGCTGCTACTCTGCGGCGACGATCCCATTTCGAAAAGCTCCACCATCCCGCATCAGAGCGACTTCAGCCTTTTCAACCTCGGCATTCCGTTCCTGTATCCCGGCAACACGCAGGAGATCATCGATTACGGTTTGCTAGCCATCGCGATGTCGCGCTTCTCCGGCGCCTGGGTGGGGATGAAGATGGTCACCGACGTTTGCGATGGCGGCGGGACCATGGAAGCCGATCCGGACCTGCCGGCTGTTCGATTGCCCGAGGGTTATCAGAAGTACACCGACCCACGGCTGGTCCCGCCCATCACGCTGGCGCTCGAGAACGAAGTGAACGTTCGCCGTCTAGAAGCTGTGCGCCAGTTCGCGAGATTGAACGGCGTGAACCGGCAGAACGGCGCGGCCGCCCGCGTGGGCATCCTCAGCACCGGGAAAACTTATTACGACCTGATGCAGGCCCTCCGCGACCTCAAGGTCCGCGACGGAATCCGTATCGGGAAAATCGGCATGCCCTTCCCGCTGGATGCCGTGTTTGTAAAACAATTCGCCGAGGGCCTGGAAACCATTCTGGTAGTAGAAGAGAAGCGCAGCTTCTTGGAAATGCAGCTCCGCGAAATCCTCTACGATCAGCCGTCCCACCCAGCCATCTTGGGCAAATCCCACTTCCCGCCCATCGGCGAACTGGACCCCGACAAAATCGCCAAGGTTTTGTGTCAGGTCCTCAGCTTGAAAGATCGGCCGCAACCAGCCACCAGCCACCAGCCACCAGCCACGGCGAAGCCGTCCCCCGCCCGCCCAGCGGCGTTCTGTTCAGGCTGTCCTCACAATCGTTCCACGCTGCTGCTGGAGGGCCAAATTGCCGGCGGCGGCATAGGCTGCCACACCATGGCGATGCGGCTGATGGATCCCACTCGTGCTATTTCCTTCCTCACGCAAATGGGCGGCGAGGGCGCACCCTGGATCGGAATGACGCCATTCGTGGATCATCCGCACATTTTCCAGAACATCGGCGACGGCACGTTGTTTCATTCCGGTTATCTCGCGATTGAAGCCTGCGTCGCGGCGAAGGTCAACATCACCTACAAGATTCTCTACAACGGTCACGTCGCCATGACCGGAGGCCAAGCCGCGATGGGCGCTCTTCCGATCCCAGAGTTGACGCGCAAGCTGCAGGCCGAGGGCGTCCGCAAAACAGTGGTGCTGGCCGAGAATGTCGAGCAATATACCGACCTGAGCGTCTTTGCATCCAACACCGAGCTCCGTTCGCGCGATGAATTGCCGCGAACGCTCAAGGAGCTTCCGTCGATTCCCGGCGTCACCGTGATTATCTACGACCAGGAATGTGCGGCTGAAAAGCGCCGCAAACGCTCGCGCGGCCAGTTGGCTGAGCCGACCATGCGCCTCGTCATCAACGAAGAAGTGTGCGAAGGCTGCGGCGATTGCGTTCGCCAGTCCAATTGCATGAGCTTGACGCCGGTGCAGACCGGGTTGGGCCAAAAGATCCGGATTCATCAATCGTCGTGCAACAAAGATTACACCTGCGCGATGGGCGATTGCCCTTCGTTCGTGACAGTTCAAATCAAGGCTGGAACCGGTCTCAAGAAAAAATCCCTTCCCAAGCTCCCGCCGGCCGACGTGCCCGCTCCGCGTCAAATGGTGAAGGCCGGCGATGGCTATCGCATCATCGGTCCGGGCATCGGCGGAACCGGCGTAGTCACCATCAACGCCCTGCTCGCCACCGCGGCGTGGATTGACGGTCTTTCGGTGGCCACGCTCGACCAGACCGGCACGGCTCAGAAGGGTGGTGCGGTGGTATCACATCTATTGCTGAGCGAGCATCCCATCGAAGCGCCCGCCAAGGTCAATACCGGGAACGCCGATCTGATTCTCGGATTCGATCTGCTGGGTGTGGTGCATCCCGCGAATCTCAGTACCGCTTGCGCCGAACGAACCGTCGCCATCGTCAACAGCGACGTGATGCCCACCATCGACAATATTCGCAATCGCGCGCCGGTATCTGGACCCGGCCAAATGCTGGAGCTGGTGAACTCGGTCACCAATCGCGGCCGCAACATCTTTCTGGATGCCAACCGGTTGGCCGAAGGATTGTTCGGCACTCACATGGCCGTGAACCTCTTTATGATGGGCGTGGCCTACCAGGGCGGTTTGATTCCAATTTCGCTCGAAGCGATGGAACAGGCCATCGAGTGGAACGGCGTCGACATTGAGCGCAACTTGCAGACGTTTTCCTGGGGCCGCAAGTATTACGAAGACGCCGCCTTTGTGGAATCCAACGCCGTTGCCGTACCGAACCGCGACCGTAAGGAAGCGGTGCCTTTTGACCGCGCAGCCGAGCTTCGCGAATATCAGAACGAGCCCTACGCACAAACATACTCAGATTTTCTGGAAAAAATATCCGAGCCGTCTCTGAAGGAAACCGTCGCAAGGTACTTGTACAAGCTGATGGCTTACAAGGACGAGTACGAAGTGGCCCGCTTGTTAACCAAACCGTCGTTTGAGCGCGGCGTGCGGGACATGTGGACATCAGCCGAGTCAGTCTCCTACAATCTGCATCCTCCAATGCTGCGGCGCTTCGGAGTAAACAAAAAGCTAAAACTCGGCTCGTGGTTCCGGATGCCCCTTCTGGCGCTGAAACACATGAAGATGCTTCGCGGCACTCCGTTCGACCTTTTCGGCTACGCCGCACACCGGCGCACGGAGCGGACGCTGATCCAGTGGTATCGCGATTTGATCGAACAAGTGCTCGCAAATCTCACGCCCGACAATCTTCCGCAAGCTTTGGAAATCGCTGCCCTGCCCGACCAGATCCGGGGCTACGAAAAGATCAAGGAACAAAGCATCGCAAAGGTAAAGCAACAAGCCGTCGAGAAACTGGCAGCGCTGAAGGCAGCTCAAGCCGGGTTACTAGTTTCCCGAACGTAGCGCACGCACTCGTGCGTGCCGCGTTCACACTCGTGTGAACGCCTCGACCTTTTCCGCACACCTGTGTTCGCAAGAGTGCGAACACGGCTCGCACCAGTGCGTGCGCCACAATGTTTTACTCGTACCTGAGCACGACCAACGGATCCACCTTCGTGCTGGGGCTTTTGCTGAGCATCCGCGAAGTGTTTTCATGGGTCAAATCCTTTGTCTGGCTTAGACGATGCCGATCTTTGATCCCTTAGGTACTATTTGATAATTCAAGAACATTCCTTACACTCGAAGTGGAATGCGACAGGTTTGGTTCATCGCGCTCGTGGCAGTGCCAATGCTGGCCCAAACCCGCTACGCTCTCATTCTCAACGATCCGCCTGTTGAAACACGCCACCAGGCTCTTCGCACCGAACTGGCGCGCCGGAACATTTCGATTACTGGTTCCACAAAGATCCTTCTGAATGCCGTTTACGTAACAGCGCCCAAGGAGCGCCTGGATGAGCTGAGAACCCTTCCGGGAGTAAAAGGAGTGGTCGCGTTACGGTGGCGCAGGCTGAACTTGAATCGTGCAACGCAGCTTATTAACGCACCCGCTGCATGGACCGCACTCGGAGGAGTGCAAAACGCCGGAGCCGGTATCAAGATCGCGATTATCGATACCGGCATCGACCAAACGCATCCGGCATTCCAGGATAGTTCTCTCGCAATGCCCGCCGGATATCCAATCTGCAGCGGTTCAGATTGCGCGTTCACCAGCAACAAGGTTATTGTCGCGCGCAGTTATGTCCGGTTGGTTGCGGCGGGCACGGATCCCCAAAATCCCGCGGCCGACTCACGCCCCGATGATTACTCGCCCCGCGATCGCATCGGGCATGGGACCGCGGTGGCTTCCTGCGCGGCCGGCATGCCTACCTCAAGTCCCGCCGGCCTCACCCTCACCGGTGTCGCGCCGAAGGCGTACCTCGGCAACTACAAGATCTTCGGATCTCCGGAAGTGAACCAGTCGGCGCCTGACGACCCGATAATCATGGCCCTCGAAGACGCCCTCAACGATCATATGGACATCGCCTCGCTCTCGCTTGGCTCTCCCGCGCTCACAGGCCCGCTTGACTCCGGCGCAGTTTGCGGAAACGCACCCGGCGTTCCGTGCGACGCACTTGCCATGGCCGTTGAAAATGCCGTTAAAGCCGGCATGCTGGTGGTGGTCGCCAGCGGCAACGATGCCACCGGCCAATCCATAAACGCGCCGGCGTTCGGCACCGTTGAATCGCCCGGCGACGCACCCTCCGCTATCGAGGTGGGCGCCACCACCAACTCGCACTTCATGTCGGAAGGAGTTGAGGTGCCCGGACCCGGCGTCGCTTCCAACCTGCACCAGATTGCCGGCGTCTTCGGAGACGCGCCCATTCCTCCAGGCGCAGCGGCAGCACCGCTGCGCGACGTTGCTCAACTGGATGGCGATGGTCTGGCTTGCGCCCCGCTGCCCCCTGGATCGCTCAACGGAGCGTTTGCGCTAATCGAAAATGGAACATGTGATTTCCTGGACAAGGCCGAAAATGCCGAAGACGCGGGCGCTGTCGGCGTGATCTTCTACATGGACGACCAATCGCCGCTAGTTGCGCCCAACAATCTCTTTTTCACCACCAAACCCGCCATCATGATTTCAAATAGCGACGGCCTCGCGCTCAAATCGTTCATCGATGCCAATCCCGGCCACGCGGTGGCGATAGATCCGGCTGCATTCGAACAAAACAAATCGGTCTTCAACATGCTGGCTTCGTTTTCATCACTAGGACCGAGTCTGGGCGACAATGGCCTCAAGCCCGATCTAGTTGCAGTAGGCGGAAGCGCGATGAGCTTCGCGAACCTTTACATGGCTGCCCAGTCCTACGATCCGCTGGGCGAGCTGTACAGCGCGAACGGGTATGCGGCGTCTTCCGGAACCAGTTTTGCGACACCGCTAGTGGCCGGTGCGGCGGCGCTGGTAAAGCAGGCTCATCCGCGCTTCACCGCTCTTCAGATCAAGTCGGCGCTAGTGGATACGGCTTCCGAAGATGTCTCGGCTGATGAAGCCGGCAACCCCGCCGGTGTTCCATCGCTTGGAGGCGGCAAACTGGATGCCGACGCGGCAGTAGCATCCTTCCTCACGGTCGACCCTCCCACCATTTCGTTTGGCGTGGTGATCGCAACGCCGGTCACCAAACCGCTCCAGATCACCAACACCGGCTCGTCCAGCGTCACTCTCGCGCTCGCCGTGGCCGCAGCCAGCTCTGCCGCAAGTACCCGCGTGACGCTCGATCAAACCAGCATCACTCTCGCACCCGGCGCCTCCGGCACAGTGAACGCCGTCCTTTCGGGCGGCGTACCCGTGGCCGGGATGTATTTCGGCGCCGTAACAATGCAAGGAGGAATTGTTCCGCTCCACGTTCCTTATCTTTTTCTGTCCAGTGCCGGTTATCCGGCCAATCTCATCGCAGTGAACGGCGGGGGCGACGGAGCCGTCGGTCAAGATATCGGGCCCATCGGAGTAGAGTTGACCGATCAGTTCGGCCTACCCATCGCCGGCGTCCCTGTGACTTTCACCGCTACCGGCGGGACTCTCCGGAATGCCGATTCGAAAACAAATGTCTATGGCATCGCCAGCGCGGACGCGATTCTAGGGAATCAGCCAGGCAAGTACGATTTCAATGTTACTGGCTTAGGACTGTCATGGGATTTCCTGGGAACGGTATTGCCGCGTCCAAACATCACTCAAATTGTCGACGCTGCCAGTTTTGAACCTGGAAAACCGGTCGCGCCAGGTTCGTATATCAGCATTTTCGGAAGCGCCCTGAGCAATGTCACTGATTCCACACCTACCGCGACGCTTCCGTTGGCGCTCGATTCCGTTCTCGTGAGTTTCGATGTTCCCTCCGCAAACATCAGCGCGCCGGGTCATTTGATCTTTGTATCGCCCGGCCAGGTGAACGCGCAGGTTCCTTGGGAACTGCAGGGACAAAGCTCCGCGCAAGTCAAAGTCACCATCAGCTCGCCCAACGGAGGCTACGCATACGGAAATGTCTACACACTTCCTCTGTCCGCCTATGCTCCGGCGTTCTTTGGGCAGATAGCCCCCGCGCGACGCGGCGAGACGATTTCGCTGTACGCCAACGGCCTAGGTCCGGTGACCAACCAGCCGGCCAGCGGCGATCCTGCGACCGCAATACCGCTAGCGAAAACTACAACTCCGCCAACGGTCACAATTGGCGGAACAACCATGGCCGTCTCATTCAGTGGCTTAGCGCCAGGCTTCGCCGGACTCTATCAAATCAACGTCACAGTGCCCGCCGCACTCTCGCCCGGAACATATCCAATCACCCTCACAATCGGCAACCAAACGTCCGAAGCATCCACAATCGCGGTGCAATAACCGACACCCCACGTAGGGCAAGTCTCCGACTTGCCTGGACAAGCCGGAGGCTTGTCCTACGCGCTATACTTCGCCCATGCACCGTCTCACGTTAGCCGCCATCGCCCTGTCCGCAACCACCGCCTGGTCCGCTGAGTTGCTCGAAAAGCCAACCTTGAGCCGAACATCAATCGTTTTCGTCTACGCCGACGAACTCTGGAGCGTCCCGCGCGCTGGAGGCGAGGCCAAACAGCTCACCGCCGGCGGCGGCCTAAAAACGAATCCGAAGTTTTCCCCGGATGGTTCCCAAATCGCCTTCACCAGCGAATACGACGGCAACGTGGATGTCTTCACCATCCCCGCGCAGGGCGGCGTGCCCAAGCGGGTAACGTTCCATCCTTCGCCCGACATCGTGCTTGGCTGGACTCCCGATGGATCGCGAATCCTGTTCACCTCCAACCGCACCAGCTTCTCGCGCTTCTCCGAACTTTTCACGGTTGCGCCGGGCGCCGGCGGCCTTCCCGACAAGCTGCCGCTTCCCATGGGCTTTGAAGGCTCCTATTCGCCGGACGGACAACATCTGGCCTACGTGCCGATATCGAGAGCATTCACCGCTTGGAAGCGATACCGCGGCGGCCAAGCCACGCCCATCTGGATCGTGACGCTAGCCAATGGCCACACTGAAAAGATCCCGCGCGATGGTTCGAACGATTACAACCCCATGTGGATCGGCGACAAAATCTATTTCCTCTCGGACCGCAACGGCCCCGTCACGCTCTTTTCCTACGACTCGCGCTCTAAGCAGGTGAAGCAAGTGCTGGAGAATCAGGGCCTGGATCTGAAGTCCGCGTCCGCAGGCGATGGCGCCATCGTCTACGAACAATTCGGCGCGTTGAATCTCTACGATCTGAAATCCGGCAAAACCAACCGGGTGAACGTACACGTCTCGGGCGATCTGGTGGAAACGCGTGAGCACCTACTAGACGTGAGCAAGCGTCTGCATAATGCCCACATCTCGCCCACTGGAGCGCGCGCGGTGTTCGAAGCGCGCGGGGAAATCCTGACGGTACCCGCCGAAAAAGGCGATGTTCGCAATCTCACCAACACAACAGCCGTGATGGAGCGCGATCCGGCCTGGTCGCCCGACGGCAAAACCATCGCCTATTTCTCCGACGAATCGGGCGAATATGCACTGCATCTGGCGCCACAAAGCGGCCTGGGAGAAGTAAAGAAGATCGTTTTGGGCGAAAAGCCCGGATTCTATTTCACGCCGCGATGGTCTCCCGACAGTAAGAAGATCGCGTACGTCGATAGTCATCTCACCATTTGGTATATCGATCTGGAGCAGAAGAGGCCAGTCAAAGTCGACAAAGACCTGTATTGGACCTGGGCGGCGGCTGGTGAGCTGACGCCGGTCTGGTCACCTGACAGCAAATGGCTGGCCTACGCCCGGCGGCTGAAAAATTATATGGCAGCGATTCATGTCTATTCCCTCGCCGATGGCAAAGCGACGCAGGTGACCGATGGCATGAGCGACTGCCGCTATCCGGTCTTCGACAAAGACGGAAAATATCTCTACTTCACGGCCAGCACCGACGCCGGTGCTTCGCTTGAGCCCGACATTCACAGCTTCTCCAGGCCTATGAGCCGAAGCGTTTACGTGGCCGTGCTGGCCAAGAATCAAGCATCCCCGCTGGCGCCTGAAAGCGATGAGGAAAAGATCGACAAGAAGAGCGACGAACCGAAATCTGCCGATAAAACAGAAGACAAAAAAGAGGACAAAAAGGAAGGCGATAAGAAACCCGCCGAGGTGGCAGTCCAGATTGACTTCGACAATATCAGCCAGCGAATTCTCGCGCTGCCTCTACCCCCTCGCCGCTACCTTGGTCTCGAGATTGGGAAGACCGGGGTCTTATTTGCCCTCGAAGCTCCCACAACGATACCAGGCACGCAAACGGGCCCCTTGGAGCTGACTGTGCAGCGCTTCGATCTCAAGACGCGCAAGTCGGATGTCGCCATCAGCGGAGTGCGATATTTCGAGATCTCGCAAAACGGGGAGAAGATGCTGTACCGCCAAGGTGACCGTTGGGTCATCACGGCGCCCAAGCCAATGGCTACCGGTCCTGGAGGTCCGCCAACCCCGCCTCCAGCCGCACCCCCAAATGACGGAACGCTAAAGACCGAGGGCATCCAGGTGCGCGTAGATCCACGCCTGGAGTGGAAGCAAATGTATCACGAAGTGTGGCACATCGAGCGCGATTTCTTCTACGACCCCAACTATCACGGCCTCAATCTCGAAGCCGCGGAAAAGAAATACGAGCCATACCTCGATTCCCTCAGCTCCCGCAGTGAACTGAATTATCTGTTCCAGGAAATGCTGGGCGAACTCACCATCGGCCATCTTGGCGCAGGCGGCGGCGATACGCCGGATGTAAAACGGGTGCTCACCGGATTGCTCGGCGCCGACTACACCGTCGAAAACGGCCGCTATCGTTTCGCGCGCGTCTACAACGGCGAGAATTGGAATCCTCAACTAAAAGCCCCGCTCACCCAACCTGGCGTCAACGTGGTTGCGGGCGAGTATCTGCTGGCTGTCAACGGCCAAGAGCTACGTTCCAGCGATAACATTTTCAGCTTCTTCGAAAATACGTCCGGCAAATCCGTGGTTTTGAAGGTTGGCGCGGATCCATCCGGCGCCGCCTCCCGCGAGGTCACGGTTGTACCGGTTTCAGACGAAGCACGTCTGCGGAATCTCGCGTGGATCGAGGACAACCGCCGCAAGGTGGATCAAATGACGAATGGACGCGTCGCCTACATCTACATGCCCGACACGTCTACTGGTGGATATATCAATTTCAACCGATATTTCTTCGCTCAAGTCGGCAAGGAGGCGGCCATCGTCGACGAACGCTTCAACGGCGGCGGCGCGCTGGCCACCGATATCATCGAGTATCTGAAGCGCCCGCTGATGAGCCTTGTAGCCACGCGCGACGGCGCCGACGAATCGCAGCCGCAAGGCGCCATCTTTGGACCCAAGGTGATGATCATCAATGAATTCGCGGGCTCGGGCGGCGATGCCATGCCTTGGTATTTCCATCGCGCCGGCGTCGGCAAGTTGATCGGAAAGCGCACCTGGGGCGGATTGGTGGGAAGAGCCAACGCCCCCGAACTCATGGACGGCGGTTTCGCGACGGCGCCCAGCGCCGGCGTCTGGAATCCCAATGGCGAATGGGAAGTGGAGAACCACGGGATCACACCGGATATTGAGGTGGACATGGACCCCGAATTGGTTCGCGCCGGTCACGATCCGCAATTGGAAAAAGCGGTCCAGGTAGTGATGGAAGAGCTGGCCGCGCATCCAGTGCCAACGCCCAAGCGCCCGGCATATCCCAACTATCACAAGACAGAAACATCCACGCGGTGAGATTTTTCTCTGATTCTGCGCACAAACGTCTATCATGGAATTATGAGGTCGCGCTCGCTCCTGGGGCTGGCTGTGTCTACGTTGCTGCAAGCCCAGGTAATCGATTTTGAATCGAACGGGCTTCACTACAAGACCCTGACCAAAGGCGCCGTCACGGTGATGTTCGCGTATCTGCCGCCGCACGTAAAAGACTATTCCATCGTCCAAGTTTCCATTTCCAACGGCTCACCAGTTTCCTGGACGGTGAAGCCCGAAGATTTCACCTACCGGAAGCAGGAGGGAGGCGAAGTACAAGCCTCGCCGGCAGTCTCGGTAGTGAATTCGTTGATCGCCAAAGCCAGCCGTCACGATGTCATCAAGCTGGTCACCACGTATGAGAACCAGCTTTACGGCAACATCAAGATGCAATCCACCAACGGTTACGAGCGGCGCCGCGAGGACGCCTTAGCGGTAGGAATGCCACTCCGATTGAAGGCCGGAGCAGCCGCAGCCGCCATCGCTCTGGTTTCCACCAAGCTCGGCTCGGGAGAATCCACCGACGGCGCGGTGTTTTTCGTAAATAACGGCAAGGCTTTCGGTCCGGGGACGATGATCGTGCACACCGGCGGAGAGCTGTTCGAATTCCCCACTGAAGGTGAGCCACTGGGCGCGAAGTAGGGCAAGCCTCCGGCTTGCCCATTTTGGACAAGCCGGAGGCTTGTCCCACGATGTATACTCTCGGCATGCCACCCTGCAATATTCTCGCCATCGCCGCCCTGCTTGCGGCAGCCCCTGTGGCCAGGGCCGAATCCGTATACGTGCGAGTGAGCCAGGTTGGATATGAAACCGGCAAAGGCCCGTTCCGCGCCTATCTGATGTCGAAAGCGGGCGTATCGTCCACCACTTTCCATGTGGTGGATTCAGCCGGGCAAACCTTGGTCACATCGCCCATCGGCGCGTCGCTCGGTACCTGGGCGAACAGTGCAACTTTGACCTACAATGTCTACGCTCTCGATTTCACGGTCCCTGGAGCCGATACCTACACCATCTCCATCCCCGGTCATCCCGCGGCTACTTCGCCCGTTTTTGCTGTGGACGCGCCCACGGTGCTCTATCCCGGCCTGTTGCTGAACACGAAGTTTTACTACGAAACCGAGCGCGATGGTCCGAACTATATCCCGAACGCCTTGCGCAGCGCGCCGGGCCATCTCAACGACCAGAGCGCCACCGTTTATCAGACTCCGCCCCTCGATAGCAACGACATGATCACTACCACCGGAACCCCCCTATTCTCGACTGGAAAGATCATCGACGCATCCGGTGGCTGGTGGGATGCAGGCGACTATATGAAATACGTCGAGACCATCAGCTACACCGTCGCGCTGCAGGAGATCGGCGTTCGAGACTTCCCCAACCAGATGGGCCCCCACGCCCCGCACAATCCGCCGGCGCCGCCGGGCTCAATTTCATACGCGGGAAACGCGACCGGCGCGCCGTCCTCACCCGATTTCTCGAGCGAAGCAGAATTCGGCATTCAGTTTCTACTGAAGATGTGGGACGACAAATCTCGGACGCTTTACTATCAGGTCGGCAACAGCCAGGATTGGGACAACTTCACCGATTTGAGTGACTACGACATCTGGCGCTTGCCGCAGGCTGACGACAACTGGGATGCCTGCAACGCTGACGCGACGTTCATCTGCCACCGTCCAGTATTCGTCGCTGGCCCCGCCGGATCGCCTATCAGCCCCAATCTCGCCGGCCGATTGGCAGCCGACTTCGCGGTCTGCTACCAGTTGAACCGCACCGCCAAACCCGATCTCGCGAATCAGTGCCTCAAAAATGCCGAGGACATTTTCGCGCTGGCCAATACGTCTTTCGCCGAGCCCGCTCCTTCAGTAGATGGAGGCACATGTACCACGGGTTGTTTGCTCACCATAATTCCGTTCGACGGTTATCCCGAAACCGTATGGTCGGACGACATGGAGCTGGGCGCGGCCGAGCTGTACCTGGCGCTCCAGTCCGCCGGAAAACCCTCGAATCTGCCCTCTGGATTGGCTCAGACTAATCCGATGTTCTATCTGAAACAAGCCGCCCAGTTCGCGGAAAATTACATCAACAATGTCTACAACACTGGTAACGCGGATACTCTCAATCTTTACGACGTCAGCGGACTCGCGCACTTCGAACTGTATCGCGCATTGCGATTGGCCGGCAATCCAAGTGGACTGGCGGTGACGCAGGCAGCGATCAAGAATCAGTTTTTGAAACAGGTTGGCGACGCGATTACTCAGGCAGGAACCGACCCGTGGCGTTTCGGAGACCCCTGGAATTCCGATACCACATCGCATGGCGCTGGCATTTCGGTGATGGCGAGCGTTGCTTATTACCTCACCGGCGACGCCAAGTACGACACTTACTCCCAGCGCTGGATGGCCAACATCCTCGGGGCGAACGCGTGGGGATCATCTTTCATTGTCGGCAATGGATCCACGTTCCCGAACTGCATTCAGCATCAGGTAGCGAATCTGGCCGGCGCATTGAACGGAACCTCCGGCGGAACGCCAGTCTTGTGGGGCGCAGCGTCCGAAGGCCCGGCATTCGCGGCCACCTCAGGCTTGGTCGGCGGAATGATCAAGTGTCCAGCGGACGGCGGAAATCCATTTAAGATCTTCGACGGAAATGCCGCCGTGTACAAGGACAACGTGCAATCCTACAGCACCACCGAGCCAGCCATCGATCTAACCTCGACATCGTTCCTGATGTGGAGCTGGCGCTTGGCGGGCAGTCCGAACGGCTGGCTCCCGTAGCATTCCGGCGAGTGGGGCGGACCCCCTGGT
>PMOK01000246.1 GCA_003162425.1 Bryobacterales bacterium
CCAGGGGGTCCGCCCCACTATTCACAGTGTGGTTATCATGCAGACGCTCTCCTGGAACAACCGTGAGTTGGACTTCGAACCAGAACATCGACCCTTCGCCCACTTTGCTGCGGAGACCGATTCGTCCACCCATGAGCTCGGCTAGCTGGCGCGCGATCGCGAGCCCCAGTCCAGTGCCACCGTAACGGCGCGTGGTGGACGCGTCCGCCTGCCTGAACTTTTGGAAAACCTATTCCTGTTGCTCTTCGGGAATGCCGATGCCGGTATTTTCGACGGAAATACGTATCCGCGCGTCCGATTCTCCACGCTCCATGCATTCCACCGCAATCGTCACGCGGCCTCGCTCCGTGAATTTGATCGCATTGCCTGCCAGATTCAACAGGATCTGCCTTACGCGGCCCGGGTCGCCGATAACCTCGGTGGGCGTTTGCGGATCATAGTGGAGCAGCAGCTCCAGCCCCTTGGCTCTGGCGCGCGGGATCAGCAGAGCGGCGCATTGCTCGGTTTCCTTCAGAAGGTCGAAGGGCACCGATTCGATGGCCATCTTACCGGCCTCGATTTTCGAGAAATCCATCCTACCCAGAGCGTCCCGTCCTTGGTTTGAGCGAGGGACGCAATGGTTGCACCCGAAAGCCCTTCGGAATTCCCGAATCGGGTGAACCTCTTTCCGTCGTAACGGAACAGCCCATTATCGGTTCCTGCCCAAAGAAAACCGGATGAGTCCTGCAGGATGCACTGCACCGAAAGATTGGTGAGCCCGTCCTCTTTGCCGTAATAGCGGAACCGGAACTCCTGCGCTTGAGCCAAAACGGACAAGCAGCCGATGCACCAGGCTATTCTAAGTGTCACGTTTATGTGTACTTGATCGGCATTACTGGCGCAGCTCTACAGATCCCGCAAGCCCTTGATTCAGCTAGTAATCCCTAACATTTTGAACCAGCGCCCGTCGAACTAGAAATGACCGATCTCCGCTTCGCCTTCCGCACCCTCTGCAACAATCCAGGATTCACGTGCGCCGCCGTCTTGGCGCTTGGACTGGGCATCGGAGCGAACAGCGCCATGTTCAGTGTGGTGGACGGAGTGCTGCTGCGGCCGCTTCCCTTCCCCCGGTCCGACCGTCTGATGAATGTCTGGGAATCCGAGCCGAAGCGCAACCTGCCCAAGTTTGTGGCGGCTCCCGCGAATTATTACGACTGGCGTGCGCAGAATCAGGTGTTTTCGGCGCTGGGCGCTTTTACCCAGAGCACGTTCAATCTTGCTTCCACGGAAGGGGAACCGGAGCGCTATTTGGGTGGGATCACCGACCGCGGTTTTTTTGACACCTTGCAGATTTCACCTATCCTCGGCCGCATCTTTACGGAGGAAGAAGATCAACCCGGCCGCGACGGCGTGATCATCCTCAGCTACGGTATTTGGCGATCGCGTTTCGGCGGCGATCCTAAAATCATTGGGCAGACGCTGACGTTCGACAGCAAGCCTCGAACCGTCATTGGCGTTATGCCGCAGGGTTTCGAATATCCGGCGCAATCCACCATGTGGGCGCCGCTCGCGCTCGACAACGAGACCAAAGCGCAGCGGGATTTGCATCGCTACCGCGTGATTGCGCGGTTAAAGGATGGCGTCACCCTGGACCGTGCCCGATCGGAATTTCAGACTATTGGTTCGCGTCTGGCCGATCAGTATCCAGAGTTCGATAAGGACGCGAGCATTCTGGTGAACCCGATGCTTGAGGACACGGTGGGTCCGATGCGCCCCGCGCTTCTGGTTTTGCTGGGCGCGGTGGCATTTGTTTTGTTGATCGCGTGCGCGAACGTAGCGAATCTGCTGCTGGCGAAAGCCGCGGGCCGTCAGCGCGAAATCGCAATCCGCAACTCACTCGGCGCCGGACGCGCCCGGTTAATCCGCCAGATGCTCACGGAGAGCACGCTGCTCTCATTGGCGGGGGCCGCGCTCGGATTATTGCTGGCCTATGGCGCGTTCCACGGCTTGCTTTCGATGGCGCCCTCCAACCTGCCGCGCTTGAATCAGGTTGGCCTGGATTCAACTGCGGTGGAATTCACATTGCTGATATCCGTCGTGAGCGGCATCCTGTTCGGCTTGGCGCCCGCCTGGCAAGCTTCGCGGGCCGAGCTTAGTTCACTGATGAAAGAAGGATCGCGATCGGTGACGAGGCGCAGCGGGCTGCGCAACGCATTGGTGGTGACGCAAGTAGCTACGGCGCTCATTCTGCTGGTGGGCGCCGGCTTGCTGATCCGCAGCTTTTATGAGATCGCGCATGTGGATGCAGGCTTCCAGCCGGAGAACGTGATGACGATGCGCCTCGCGCCCGCAGCTTCCAAATACCGCGGCCATGACGACTTGAAGATTCAGTTGGTGCGCGGCATCTTGCAAAATGTCTCACGGCTTCCGGGCGTCCAGTTGGCTGCCATCTCGACGGACGTGCCGTTGCTCGGCAATCCGATTTACATCATGCGATTCGAAGGGCACCCGCCAGTGACGCCAAACCAAGCGCCCCTTGCCAACTACTTCGCAGTAACACCCAGCTATTTCGACACCATGGGCATGCGGATCGTGCGCGGCCGGGCGATTTCCGAGCGCGATACCCAGGACACACCGCCGGTAGTGGTGGTGAACCAAACGCTGGTGGATCGATACTTCCCCGGCCAGGACCCCATCGGGAAGCGGCTGGAAGTTGGGTTCGACACTCCGCCGAATTGGCGCGAGATCGTGGGAGTGGTTGCGGACGTCAAGATCGCAGGTCTCGACCAGGCCACACCAGTGCAGGTTTACGCCGCATACTTCCAGCGGCCCACTTTCGTCGCCCGTCTGCCATCGTTCCTCACAGTAGTGGCGCGGACCGCTTCCGATCCGGCTGCGCTGGGTGGACCGATGAAAGCCGCAATCCTGGATGTCGATCGGTCGCAACCGGTGTACTCCGTGCAACCCATGACGGCGGTGGTGTCGGATTCCGTCTCACAGCGCCGCTTTTCACTGGTCCTGCTGGCATTCTTCGCGGCGACCGCTTTGTTCCTGGCTTCGCTCGGACTGTACGGCGTAATGTCCTATGTAGTGCTCCAACGGACCGCGGAAATCGGCATTCGCATGGCGCTGGGAGCACAGCGGAATCAAGTGTTGCGGCTGGTGGAACGGCAAGGCATGGCGTTGGTGATTGCCGGGCTCGCGATCGGCGCGACGGGAAGCTTGCTGCTAACACGTCTGATGCGATCGCTGCTTTTCCATGTCGCGCCCCAAGATCCATGGACGCTGGGCGTGGGAGCGGTAACGCTGATTGTGGTGTCGTGGGTGGCGTGCTATGTGCCAGCCCGGCGCGCGGCGGGTGTGGATCCGCTGATCGCGCTGCGTTATGAGTAGGGCGAGTCTCCGACTTGCCCGGACAAGCCGGAGGCTTGTCCCACAGTTATATCGCCAACTTGCCCTGATAGTGCATGTCGGTGATTTTGAACTTGTGCTCGAACTTCACACCCTGCGACTGGAACTGAAAAACGATCTCCTTTTCGTCCGAAATGGGGAACGTCCTCGGGAACAGAAAACGCATGGCGATTGATCCGTTCCGTCCTTCAAATTGGACATCCTCGGCCTGGATGGCGATCTTGCTCTTGGGAACGAGTGTCGCGGCATCCAAAAACCGGGAGCGCAGATCGTCGGCTGACCGCCGGTCGTTGTCACCCGAATCTGAATCATCTTTGCGGCTGGGCATACTCAGACCGAGGATGGAGACGACGTAATATTTCTGATTTATGTCGACGGGGGCGTCTTTGGATGCATCCTTAGATGTGTCGTCGGACGAAGCGGGGTGATGACCTTGCCGCAGCAAGGCGTGCTGAATCGGGAGCGCGCTGTCCCAGCGTAGGACCACCTGCTCATGTATGCCGCCACCTTGGCCGCCGCCTTGGCCGCCCCCTCCACCACCACCTCCTGGATAGCCGCCTCCACCGCCGGGGTATCCTCCGCCGCCGCCTCCGGGATAGCCGCCTCCACCCATTCCTCCGCGCCTACCGCCGCTGCTACGCCGTTGCTGGCCTTGTTGTCCGGAGCTGACGGTGATCTCCTTGGCCCATGGAGAGTCGGTCAACACTTTGGTGACTTCCTCGCTAGACCATTGCGTGTAGTCTTTGGTTTTCCAAAAATCCGACGCGAGCAGAGCCACGGCGCACAGGGAGCCGGCTAGGGATAACTGTAAAAAGGGTCTTCGTTGCATCTCTTTGTGGCAGACGCCCCGCGTGGGGCGCCAGTTACGCTAAACTCTTCTATGGTACCGCTTAGGTTTGTGAAGTTTTGTAAGCATCGCGTTGGTGCTGGCGCAACCGGTTTCAATTTTTCGTTAACCGGAGGCAGAGCCGGCACGTCGTTAGAAACAATCGTCTCGACATGAAACTACGCACCATTCTTTTTTTCCCAGTCCTTTTTACCGGCATGCTGGCCGCAGCCAATTCTCAGGATGCGGTTCGAATTCTCGGAACCGCGCCACTGCGCTTCGAGCCCGCAGCAGATGATGGCTCCTCTCAATTCATAGCGCGCGGCCCCCGCTTTCGTTATTTATTCGCAGGGAGCCAAGCCATCTTTCAATCCGGCGGCAAGCAGGTCCGCCTTCGATTCCAGGGCGCGGCGCCAGGAGCAAAGATCCAGGCCGTCGAAAAGCTATCCTCCACCACCGGCCTGTTTTACGGAAACGATCCGTCCAAGTGGCGTCCCGAGGTTCCCAACTATGCCCACCTTCACGTGTCCGATTTGTACCAGGGCATCGACTTGGTGTACTACGGAAACGAGGGCGAGCTCGAATACGATCTGACGGTAAAGCCTGGCGCCGATCCGCGGAGTATCCGGCTGCGGCTGGACGGTAACCATGCGCGTGTGGATCGAGATGGCAACCTAGTCGCAGGGCTCATTCAAAAGCACCCGGTGGCCTACCAGGTGTCCGCGAACGGAGCGAGAATTCCCGTGGAAAGCCGCTACCGCAAGAACGCGGATGGCTCCTATGGATTTGCCCTTGGCAAATACGATCGCGATCGGGAGCTGGTGATTGACCCGGTGCTCCATTTTTCGATCTACTTGTCGGGCACAAGTCAGGACGTAGCTCAGACCATCGGCCTGGACAAGACCGGTTTCCTCTGGGTGGCAGGCACCACCTATTCGACCGACTTTCCGATAGAAGGCGGCTTCCAGACTACCCAAAGCGGCGGGACCGATATCTTTGTGGCGAAGATCGATCCGAATGCGAAAGTAGGCACGCAAATTGTCTTCTCCACTTATATCGGGGGGACCGCGAACGAAACTCTGGGCGGAATGTCGGTGGGCCCAAACGGCGACGTTTACCTGACTGGGACTACCCTGTCGGCTGATTTCCCGACGGTCAACCCGGCGCAAACCGCGTTGGACGGCACCTCGGATGCGTTCGTGCTTTGGATCAATACCTCAAAGAAGCTGGGCTACTCCACTTACTTGGGCGGTGCTTTAGACGAGACCGGAGTGGGAATCACTTTCAATTCCAAGAACGAGATCTTTGTTACCGGCGGCACCGAATCTACGGACTTTCCAACCGTCAGCGCCTTTCAGCCTGTCGCGGCGGGGAGGCAGGACGCCTTTGTGGCCGTATACAATCCATCGCTTTCCGGAACCGCAACGCTGGTGTATTCCACCTACCTGGGCGGAGCCGGTTGGGACATCGGACGCGGCATCGCGGTAGAGGCGGACGGATCAGTGTGGATTTCCGGTGGAACTTATTCCTATAATCTTCCGATGAGGGGAAACAGCCACCAGCCGGCGTATCGCGGGGATGGCGATGCTTTCGTCGCCCACCTTAGTATCTCGCTCGGAAAAAGTGCAACCGCGCTCGAATATTCGAGCTTTCTCGGGGGCGCCGACCAGGAAGAAGCGACTAACCTGGTTATCAATTCGGCTGGCCAGGTGGTGGTGAGCGGGTGGACGGTTTCGGCGACTTTCCCGACCACCAGCAATGCGATGCAGACAGAGTACGGCGGCAACGGCAATACTTTCATTAGCGTCCTGGATCCTACGAAACCGGCCTCCGAGCAATTGGTGTATTCCACGTTCTTCGGAGGCACTGGGCCCACCATCCCGTCCGATCTGAAGCAAGATACGGCGGGAAACCTGTACCTAACCGGTATGACATTGGCGGCTGACCTTCCGACCACTAAGAACGCGGCGCAACCGGCGTACGACGGAACTATGGACGCATTTGTTCTGGAGTTCGATCCCGCTACGGCCGGCACGGCAGCCATCAGCTACCTTTCCTATCTCGGGAGCGACGGTTTGCAAGTGGGCAACGGCGTCGCCTACGATGGCAAAGGAAACATCTACGTGGTTGGGTACACCAGCGGCCCGATCTTCAGCGCGCTGCACGGCGTGACAAAAGGTTCGGGCGCGGGGAAGGTCGACGGGTTCGTGGCTGGGTTGAGCACCCAGTAAGAATCCGGCGACAGAATACTCATTCCCTGATTTTCAGATTCAACGTCGCCACTGCGGGACCAAGCGCATCGAGAAAGAAACGGTCGTGTGACACAATGATCACGGTGCCCGGATACCGCTGAAGCGCCTGTTCCAGCGCCTCTTGTGCTTCGATTTCGAGGTGATTGGTAGGTTCGTCGAGAAGAAGCAGATTCGCTCCGCTGGTTAGGATGCGAGCCAGCGCCACTTTGGTTCGCTCCCCTCCACTCAGCTCACCGAGAGGCCGATTGAGGCGATCCAGGCGCAGCTTCAGGCAGGCGAGCAGCGTGCGTGCAGCAGTATCGGTGCCGCAGATATCGAGCGGAGTAAGACTCAAGTCGAGCCCGCATGGATTCTGCGCGATGCTGGCCAATTTGACCTTGGCTCCGAAACGCACGGTTCCAGAATCCGGCAACGTGGTTCCCCGAACAATATTCAGCAAGGTTGTTTTTCCCGATCCGTTCGGGCCCACAATGGCAAGCCGATCTCCCCGACGGATATGGATGCTGAGATCCCGAAAAAGGGTCTTGGAGCCGTATGATTTCGTCAGTTCGGTTGGATCTGGACCTATTGCTGGGCCAAGTGCCACGAACGATGAGTTCGACGAATTTCGCTTGAGCGAGTCTGCTTGGGGGCAAGGATGCTCTCCCGAATTTCGAAAATATCGCGCGCGCGAGGCGCAAGTGGCTCGCAACGTTCAGCAGCAGCCTTAAGATCAACCTCCAGATGGCACTTTTTGTATTTTCTGCCGCTGCCGCACCAACAGGGCGTATTTCTGCCTGGCAGTGTCTTTGTCACAGACGCTCCTGACTCAGTATATGTCGAAATGCCGGTCCGCGCAGGCTACCTGATTCCATTTCCGGAAATCGGGGGATGAGTATCCTGTCACCGGTTTTTCAGGTAGCTGTCGATGCCTTCGGCTGCTTTGCGGCCTTCCGCTATGGCCCAGACTACTAGCGATTGGCCGCGGCGCAGGTCGCCGGCGGCGAATACGCCTGGTGCGGACGACATGTAGTTGGCATCCGTCGAGACGTTGCCGCGGGCGTCCAGATTTACGCCTAGCTGCTCGATCAATCCATTTTTCACGGGGCCGGTGAAGCCCATGGCTAACAAAACCAAGTCGGCGTCGAGCGAAAATTCGCTGCCCGGGATTGGATCGAACTTGGGTGCTGGACCAACCCGGACTGCGTGCAGTTTGCTCACGTGACCGTCCCCTGAGAACGATGTCGTGGCGATGGCCCAGTCGCGGATGCCGCCTTCTTCATGCGAGCTTTCGACGCGCAGTTGCAGGGGCCANNTGCGAGGTGCCCAGGCAATCGGCGCCCGTATCGCCGCCACCGATGATCACCACGTGCTTGCCGGTGGCGAGAATCTGGTTCGCGACTTGATCTCCCGCGCCGCGCCGGTTCTGCTGCGGCAGGAATTCCATGGCGAAATGGATGCCTTTCAATTTGCGGCCGGGTACCGGGAGATCGCGCGGTTGCTCGGCGCCTCCCGCCAGCAGAATGGCGTTGAAATCTTCACGCAGCTCTTCGCCCGGGATGGCATGACCGACGTGGACGTTGGTTCTAAACTCGACGCCCTCGGCCGTCATTTGCTTTATCCGGCGGTCGAGCAGCCATTTTTCCATTTTGAAATCGGGGATGCCATAGCGCAGCAATCCGCCGATACGGTCGGCTTTTTCAAAAACCGTTACGGAATGTCCGGCTCGATTCAACTGTTGCGCGGCGGCTAAGCCGGCTGGGCCCGATCCAACCACGGCGACGTGTTTGCCGCTTCTTACTAGCGGTGGCTCGGGACGAATCCAGCCTTCGCGGAAGGCGTGCTCAATGATGGTTTTTTCGATTACTTTGATGGTGACCGGCGGTTCGTTGATTCCCAATACGCAGGCGGCTTCGCACGGCGCCGGACAGATGCGGCCGGTGAACTCCGGGAAATTGTTAGTGGCATGCAGCACGCGGACTGCTTCGCGCCAGCGGTCGCGATAGACCAGATCGTTCCAATCCGGAATCACGTTGTTCAACGGGCAGCCGGTATGGCAGAACGGAACGCCGCAATCCATGCAGCGTGCGCCTTGCGTGCGGACTTTGTCTTCAGGAAATTCCTGGTAGACCTCGAACCAGTCGTTGACGCGCTCTATGACGGGACGGCGCGTCGGAGCTTCGCGGGTGTGTTCCAGGAAGCCTGTGGTCTTACCCATGGGCCACCTCACGCTGCGGGACTGGGGACTGGGGACTAGGGACTGTGAGGGACTCGGCCGCAGGCCTCGTCCCTAACACGCGTTTGTATTCGTGCGGGAAAACCTTTACGAATTTCGGGAGCATTTCGAGCCAGTGTTCCAAGATCCATTTGCCGCGGGGGCTGGCTGTCACTTCCACATGTTTTGCAATCAAGTCATGGACTATTTGTTGGTCGGCTGGATCGAAGATCGGCTCCAGATCGACGCTCGACTTGTTGCAGAGCACGTTCGAAAACTCGCCGTGCTCATCCAGCACATAAGCGATGCCACCTGTCATGCCGGCAGCAAAATTGCGGCCTGCGCGGCCCAGAACCACCACCACGCCCTTGGTCATGTATTCGCAGCCGTGATCGCCGACGGCTTCGACGACCGCGTGGACGCCGGAGTTGCGCACGCAGAAGCGCTCGCCCGCCATGCCGCGGATGTAGGCTTCGCCGGCGGTTGCGCCGTAGAAGGCGACGTTGCCGATGATGACGTTTTCCTCCGCGACGAACGTCGATCCCCTGGGCGGATAGACGATGAT
>PMOK01000038.1 GCA_003162425.1 Bryobacterales bacterium
CGCGCACCCATGCGCACGCTCCCGACGTCCCCATCGTCGTTCTCACTGGCTTGGATGACGAAGCCGTAGCCATCAAGGCGATGCGCGCGGGGGCGCAGGATTATCTGGTGAAAGGCCGCGTGGATGGCGACCTGCTCGTGCGATCCATGCGTTACGCTACCGAACGTGCGCGCGCTCTCGAAGCTCTGGAACGTCGCGAGGAACACTATCGCTCCTTGATCGAGAACTCACTCGACCTGGTAAGCATTTTGAACTTCGACGGCACCATCCGCTACGCCAGCCCCTCGCACGAGCGCATCCTGGGCTACCCTTTGGAAGAACTGGTGGGCCAGAACGCATTTTCGTTCATCCATCCCGACGACCTCGCAATCACCCGCGCAGCCTTTGCGCGATTGAACCAATCGGCTTCTATCGAGTGCCGCTTTCGCCACAAAGACGAAACGTGGCGCGTGCTCGAGTCATTTGGCCGCAATTTATCCCATCTGCCGGGAGTGTCTGGCCTGGTGATTAATTCGCGCGATATTACCGACCGCAAGCGCCTGGAAGAGCAGCTCCATCATTCGCAGCGCCTGGAAGCGGTAGGCCGGCTGGCAGGCGGTGTGGCTCACGATTTCAACAATCTTCTGATGGTGATCACCGGATATTCGCAGATGCTTCTGGACAGCATGCACGCGGGCGATCCGGCGCGCGACGATCTGGAGCAAATATCGAAAGCCGCCAGGCGCGCTACCGATCTTACTCATCAGTTGCTCGCGTTCAGCCGCCGTCAGGTGGCGCGTCCACTGATGATCGACCTCAACTTGCTAGTTCAGGATATGGACCGCATGCTGCGCCGTGTGCTCGGCGAGGATATCGAGCTAATCAACGATCTCGCGCCTGTCATAAAGACCGTGCGGGTCGATCCGGGCCAGATGGAACAGGTAATCCTGAATATCGCGGTGAATGCCCGAGATGCCATGCCGAACGGAGGAAAGCTCACCATTGAAACCGCCGGTTTGGTGGTAACTGAAGAATTCGAGCGGCAGCGCCAGTTGCCCGCGGCCGGTGAGTATTCCATGCTCTCACTCACCGATACCGGCGTCGGCATGGACGCCCGAGTGCTGGCGCGCGTCTTTGAACCGTTCTTCACCACCAAGGAACACGGCACCGGGCTCGGACTTTCCACCAGCTACGGCATAGTCAAGCAGAGCGGCGGCGAGATTTGGGCCGATTCAAAGCCTGGCGGCGGGACCACCTTTCGAGTTTATTTGCCGGTGGTGGAACAGCCGGCCGATGAGTTAGCTGTACGTCAGGACAGTCCGATCCTGCGGGGTACTGAGACCATTCTCCTGGTGGAGGATGAGGATGGAGTCCGGCATGTGATGGAGACTATGCTTAAGCGGCATGGGTACCAAGTGGTGTCTTCGGCTTCATCGTCAGACGCATTGGGGCAGGCCGAGCATCTTGGTGGCGCCATCGATCTCCTGATCACTGACGTAATCATGCCCGGCATGAGCGGGCGGAAAATGGCCGAGTGCATGCTGAAACACTGCCCGCGGATGAAAGTGCTCTATGTTTCCGGTTACGGTGAATCGATGGACGCGGAGGCCGCTTTTCTTCAAAAACCCTTCACCACCGAAGAGCTGGCGCTCAAGATCCGCGAGGTTCTGCGGGAGAGGGAATAAATCGGGCCCGCTGGCATGACTTTCGATTTCTACTCTTTCCGGTTCGTATTCTCGGCGCTCGATCCGATCGTTTTTCCACCTGGACAACCTGGCAACATCCTGCGCGGCGCCTTCGGCAACGCGTTCCGTGGAATTGTTTGCTCGCCCGATTGTCTCGGAGCGCTTCAGTGTCCCAACCGCGACTCTTGCGATTATGCGCGCATCTTTGAACCGGCTTCCGCAGCGAGTGGACCGAGCGGCCTTCGGGATCAGCCCCGGCCGTTCGTTTTCCGCGCGGCGTATCTGGACGGAAGAACCATCCAACCGGACGAACGGTTCTGGTTTGATGTGAACCTGTTTGAGACTCAGAATCCTCCACTGGAGTCCTTCGCGCTAGCGATCGGGCGGTTGGCGAAGGACGGCCTGGGCCCACTTCGTGGCCGGGCAAATCTGGTGTCGGTGGAGCAACGTCCGATTTCGGTTTCACTCGACCCGAACCCAGCGGAAGCCCTTAATCTACACGTCGAGTTCGTCACGCCAACCGAGTTGAAGAATGACAACCAATTGGTGGAACGGCCCGAGTTCGATGTGATATTCGCGCGGGCGCGCGATCGCGTCAGCACGCTTCGGGCCCTGTATGGCGCCGGCCCGCTCGAAATTGACTTTCGAGCGATGGGCGAACGTGCAGCCGCAATCCGGATGACACGCTGTGAATTGCGCCAGGTGGAGGCCGAGCGGCGCAGCAGCCGGACCGGGCAGGTGCATGGGATTGGCGGGTTCGTGGGAGTGGCGGATTACGAAGGCGACCTCGGCGAGTTTATCCCGTACCTGGACGCCGCACAGTGGACCGGCATTGGCCGCCAGTGCTCATGGGGCAAGGGGGAACTCCGCGTCCGCGTAGCGCAAGCCTCCGGCTTGCCAACTGGACAAGCCGGAGGCTTGTCCCACTAAATCGATGAATCGGAAGGACTTTTAATCGTATCCCTAGCGCTCTCGGGAGAATCTAAGGTGTAGTGGGACTCGAAGGTTAAGAAAAACTAGGGATTGTCTTTTACAGATGTAATTGGTAGGCTATATGAATAGGCAGTTCGGAGGTTGTAGTGTATCTCTTCCCATCCAGGGAAAGGAGTGTTTTGAGGTTAACTCTGATAGGCTTGATCGCCGGTGTTGTAAGCATTGGCTTTGTAGGCGTCGGGATTGCGTTCGCGGAGCCTTCTAAGCCACCGGTTCCCGAGGACGAAATGGTGAGTCGGTACATCGATGCCACCCAGCAGCAGCAGAGTGCGTTGCGCGGCGGAACGATGGAGGTCGACATTGACGCTAACGTCCCCAATATGAAGACGCGCGGCAAGTTGCACGCGTTGAAGAGCATATCGAAGTCAGGCAAGATCATCTACCATGCGCTGGGTTTCAGCGGCGATAACAGCGTGAAGACCGAAGTCATCGCGCGTTATCTCAAGGCCGAGGTCGATGCCGCGCAGGATGGCCAGAATTTTTCAATCACGCCCGAAAACTACAAGTTCAAGTACAAGGGCGTGGAAGAGCGCGACGGCCGCGACGTCTACATTCTTCACGTTACTCCGCGGCACAAGAAAGTTGGATTGTTCAAAGGCGAATTGTGGGTGGACAGCCAAACTTATCTTCCGGTTCGTGAGTCCGGATCGTTTGTGAAGACGCCCTCCATCTTCTTGAAGAAAATGCAGTTCGTTCGTGTGTATGACATCCAGAACGGTGTCGCGGTTCTGCAACGGATGGAAAGCAAAGCGGACGTTCGTTTCATCGGACCCGTTGAGCTGAATGTCAACTACTTCAAATTCTCCAAGGAAGAGCCGGACACCGTCGCGGGCGCGAGCGACCCGCAGCCGTGAATCTGTTTGGTTGTGGGGCAGGATGGCATCCTGCGCGTGGGTTGGTAACCCACGCTATTCTTAAAAGAAAGGCATCCTTAGCTCTAGAGGGTCCATGCGAACTTTATTCCTGAATCCACCTTCCTTCGAAGGTTTTGACGGTGGCGCTGGCTCGCGCTGGCCGGCTTCCCGCGAGATTGAATCGTATTGGTATCCGGTATGGCTATGCTACCCGGCCGGGATGCTGGAAGACAGCAAAGTCGTAGATGGTCCTCCGCACAAGATCACCATTGACCAGACCGTCGCCATGGCCAACGATTTCGAATTGATGGTCCTGTTCACTTCGAGTCCCGGGTTCCATGTTGACGTCCAAATCGCGGAGATGATGAAGGATGTCAACCCGAAGATGAAGGTGGCCTTCGTCGGACCGCCAGTAACGATCGAGCCGGAGAAATCACTCCAGGCGTCCAAAGCAATCGACTTCGTGGTTCGGAGGGAATTCGACCATCAAATCGCCAATTATGCCAAGGGAACCCCGCTGTCCGAATTGCCCGGCGTCAGCTACTGGAAGGACGGATCGGTGGTAAACAATCCGGAAGGCGGCGTCATCGAGAATCTGGACGAGCTTCCGTGGGTCACCAAAGTCTACAAGCGCGATCTGGATTTCCGCCGCTACAACGTACCCTTCCTGCTGAATCCATACATTTCGTTTTACACCACGCGCGGATGTCCGGCCATGTGTACTTTCTGCTTGTGGCCGCAAACGCACTCGGGTCATCGCTGGCGGCTGCGTTCCTCCGACGATGTCGCCGCGGAGTGCAAGTCCGCACTTGAGAATTTCCCCGGCCTCAAAGAGATCTTCTTCGACGACGACACCTTCAACTACCGCAAAGCGCGTGCCATCGAGCTTTCCAAAAAACTGGGGCCGCTCAACTTCACCTGGAGCTGTACCTCGCGCGTCACCACCGATTACGAAACGCTGAAGGCGATGAAAGATGCCGGTTGCCGTCTGCTGATTGTCGGCTATGAGTCCGGGGACGAGCAGATCCTGCGGAACATCAAAAAAGGCGCCACCATCGATATGGCCATGCGCTTCACTGAGAATTGCCACAAGCTGGGCCTGGTGGTCCACGGCGATTTCATTGTGGGCTTGCCGGGCGAAACACGCGAGACCCTGCGCAGGAGCATCGAATTCGCCAAGAAGTTGGACGTGGAGACAATTCAGGTGTCGCTGGGCCACGCCTTCCCTGGCACGGAGTTCTACGAGCACGCCAAGGCCAACGGTTTGGTGAACATCATCGGCATGGCCGATGCCGCCGGGCATCAACTACCGAACGCTGTGTATCCGGGCTTCGATCGCGGCGAGCTGATGGAGTGGGTGGAACGGTTTTATCACGAATACTATTTCCGTCCCAAGACCGCTTGGCGCGTGGTGACCAAGGCCATCAAGAATAACGACTTGCCACGGCTGTTTAAAGAGGCGCGCGAGTATCTGTCCGTCAGCTCCAAGCGCAAGCAATACGTCAAGGACCAGAAGGCATCCACTGCCCTGCAAGGAGCGGAGGAAAGCGCATCGTAAATGGCTGCCGGCCGCATGGTGGCTGAGCACTCCGAGACAGGCGCCGCTCCCAGGCGTGTTGATCTCAAGACCCGGCTGTTGACTGCCGTCGTAGTTCTCGCCAATGTTCTTGGAAATTTTTCCCTCTCCTGGGGAATGAAGCATCAGGCCGCCAAACTCACCGATTCACCGCTGGCCTATATTCAAACCATTTTCAGTCCCTGGGTCCTGTTGGGAACAATTCTTCTGATTCTATGGTTGCTCGCGCGGATGACTTTGCTGAGCTGGGCCGATCTCAGTTATGTGCTGCCGGTGACTTCCATTGGGTATGTGTTCACGGCGTTCCTTGGAAAATACTTCTTCGCTGAGCAGATTACCTGGCAACGCTGGTTGGGAACGGCGGCGATCACGGTTGGTATGATTCTGGTGGGTCTGACCACGCCGAATACCACAGCGCGAGTTGGAGATAGCGGGCAATGAAGTGGATTATGGTCGGGATCATCGTCGGTTCCACGGTGCTGGCCGATCTGCTGCAAAGCTTCGAAATGAAGCGCAACGTCGTAGAGGTGGAGGATCTGCGCCCGGGAAGGATCGGACGCCTGCTGGGCGAGTTAGCCCGGCGCGGCCCGTTGGTTCTGGCGGTTTGCTTCATGGCCATTTCCTTTTTCGCTTTCATGAAGCTGCTTTCAATTGCCGATCTCAGCTTCGCCGTGCCGGTAACAGCCGCGAGCGTGGTGCTGGAGACGGTTCTCGCACGGCTTCTGCTCAAGGAAACAGTCAGCCCCATGCGGTGGGCCGGCGCTTTCTGCGTAGCTTGCGGCGTCGCGCTGCTGGCAGTTTAGTTGTGGCTGGTGGCTGGTGGCTGGTAGTCGGTGTCGCTGGAGGGTATCAACTCTTCGCCATCGCAGCCTGCCTCTGGCACCGTCCCCGTCCCCGTCCCCGTACCGCAAGCCTCCGGCTTGCGAATCCCGGTGTCTCCATCCTCAAACCAGTCCGCGGCAGCGA
>PMOK01000093.1 GCA_003162425.1 Bryobacterales bacterium
GGCGTCGAGCGTGGCTGGACCGCGGGCGGCTGGATGGGCCGATTCGGCTGCGGCTGTGCTTGCGGAGCTTGACGCGGCGCGCGCTCGGGCGCTGTCGTGTTGGCCACTCGCGGTGTCACCTGCGGGGCCCGTTGTACGACACGCACTGGAGCAGCCTGCACGGGCCTCGCGATTCTTTGCTGCTGCTGAATCGGAATTGGCCGGCCGGGGTCCTTCGCCAATAACGCCTGACGCTGCTGGAATGGCGCCGGTGCAGGCGGCGGACTGGTCTTGGCGACCACGGCCCGGTTTATCACCGCAGCAGCCGGCCTTGGAACAACGGCTCCCCCTGCGGGACGACCTAGCACACTCGCCATCTGTGGAGCCACGCGAGGCGCGGCCGACACCCTTGAAATCGAGTTGATCTGGTTCGCACGAACGTTGACGGCAACCTGCTGCACCGGACGGGCGCTGGCGAAGGAGTTCTGCGGAACCGCGACCACTGCGCCCGGCACGGAGCGGTTCGCGTAATTGGCCGTTGGAACGCTTCCGGTGCGGACGTAGTTATTATAAACGTTGGTGATCTGAGTGTTGTTGATCACCGTCGTGTTGCTGGTGTTGATCCTTGTCACGTAGGTCGGGCTCGAGCGATAAGAAGGGAGGTACACATCGCGAGGACCGAGTGGGAACCAACCAACACCGGCGCCGCCGAAGCTGACCGACAATCGCGCGCCGCCACCGCCGACTCCAAACCACGCGACCAGCGCGGGAGCATACACCGGCGCTACTGCAATGGGTCCGGGCACCCAGCACCAACGAGCGCGCAAGAATGCCCAACGTCCATAGTGAAAAGGAGCAAATCCCCACGGAGCGTCATCCACCCAGGTCCATCCCCAGGGATCTACCCAGGCCCAATGACCATTGTGATAGGGCGCCCATCCAACAGGCACCTCTCGCGGGGTCCACACCGCACCATAGTCGGGAACCGATTGCCAGGTCCCGTTCTCGTCGAGGTCTTCATATCCAACTACGTTCGGTGACACATAACGCGACGATTGGGACCGGTCTTCGCGCACATCCCGCGATTGCACCCAGTTGTCGAAATCGTCATTGCCCGGCGCGGCGTACACTCCATACTCCGCCTGATCCTGCCCAGTCAATACGGCCTGCTGGCGCGCATGCACCGCGAAAGCTCCACTGTTGCTCGTGATTTGACCATCCCCAGAGCGCACCGTCACGTACGTCTGGTTGTTATCTGGGTTGGTATCGATGCGGTAATCGCCCGTACGCAGGATCGTGAAGGCCAGGTTGGGGGTGTCCACCTCGAGGCTCTGGTCGCCCTCCAGCCGGCGCACCCGGACACCGAGACTGCCTTCCGATAGCCGGACTTGGATCATGTGATCGTCCAGATTCAAAAACTCGAACGAGGTCCGGGAATCGAGACGGAGCGCGGTTCCGGGAATGTGAATCTCCGCTCGTGCGCCGTCGTCGGCAAAGATCTGGTCGCCGACGGTGAGCGGGCGGTTGATGGCGGCTGGAACCCAATCACTTGCGCCGCCGGGCTGGAAAGAAACTGATCCGGTGATAAAATTCAGACGGCCGACGCGGCTCGGTGGATCCTGCGCGATCAGGACGCCCGCGGCTGCTATCGCGACAAGCAATACTCTTAGTGACATAGTGCCTCCTTGTACGACTTGTTGCACGCCCAATGCCGCCACGCCATATGCGCTTGTCGGACCGGCCTTAGTAGGGACTCAGGCTCCGCATGCGCAAACTCACGATGTTCTTCTCCATCATTGGCGGTTGCCCATCGCCTGATCCGATGGTTGTACAAGTTTTTGGACACGAGAAGTGTGGTTGTTCAAAGATTCGGACAGCTCGACAGCGTCAGTTGCAGGGAACCGCCCATGCTCAATTCCGAAGTGGCTCAACAGTCACAAAGTAGCCGTTCCATTCGCTTTCATTAAGGAAGCAGCCGACTTTCCCTGGCGGTGCAATCCAAATAAGGTGCGTAAAATGCTCTGACATCCAAAAATGCTGCAACAAAGCGTGGGTCTACCGAATGGCGTCCAGGCATGCTCACTGTTGGCAATCGTCGAACTGACCATCGGCAAAGTTATGCACAGAAGGAGGAATGCGTTTCGTATGCTGCTTCGTGAGCCTATTCTTTCCAGTCGTGATGAGGGTGCTCAATATCGGTCGATGGAAGCGTTTAGTCACAAAATCGGGATCGAGCGCCGGGCAAAGTTGCGTTATCCCGTTGAGCTAAGGGTCCGCTATCACATCCTTACCAAGAGACATCCTGTCGACGGAATTGGCTGGACGCTGGATATGAGCAGTACCGGCCTTTTCATCAGTTCTCAAAATGAGATCAATACGGGTGAAAGAATTGAGGTGAGCATTCAGTGGCCATCCGAGTTGGATGATGGCGTGCGTCTCCAGCTGGTTGCCGTCGGGAAAGTAGTGCGCTGTGACGGACTTACTTTCGCGGTGGCATTAGATAAGCATGAGTTCCGTACGATGAAACGCGCCACTGGCGTTCAAGGTCGTCTCTCCTCTATCCGTGCTGTGGCTTTTGACAAACTCGCGACAACGGCTAGCCTTCAGCTTCGCCGTTGAACGCCTGCAGTTGTTCATCCGCCATGATATGGGCCCACTCCAGTTGCCCAAAATCTTGCAACACAGGAGTCTTGTTCAAGAATTGATACAAGGCGGTATTGCGGTTCGATTGCAAGTTCTAGGAAACAGGGCAAGATAGAGCATGCGGCGCGCGGGCATTACCCGCCGAAGCCGCGCTCCGAGTCTTCCAGCATGTCAGCCGGGAGTTCGTTCAGCAGTAGGGTTTCCTTGTCCATCGAGGAGGCCTCGTCGGCGGCAATTCATCACCTTCGGCTTGTACCCGCTCAATTCCAGCGGTCAACACTTGATCGACGAACACGTCCATTTCGCGTTCGTTATCGAGATTGACGTTGTCGATAGTAAGGCGCTTTGCGATGGCCATGTTTCTACAGGCTACTGCTACTCCAATTTTACAGGAAAAATCTTAGTTGCTCCATCTGCTATTTGAACTGGTGGTCCATCGCTGTGATTCTCCTAGTGTTTACTGGTGCGGCGGCAGTCCAGTAAGTGGTTACCTTGATTACCTCAATAAGGTGGCTGCTGAAACGCCGATATTGAAAACAGAAGACTTTCCTGACCAGAAAAGAGCGCCTTGAACGCCTAACTCATCTATTTACAATCGAAATCCGTTTTCCCAAGCTGGACGTCGCGGGTTCGAGTCCCGTCTCCCGCTCCAGAATCAACAACTTACGAGGCCCATTTTAGCCTCGAACACTCTTTGAACACCGTTAAGAGAATTCGTTTTTCAGCGTCTCTCTAAATCGTTCATTCTGAATGGCACTCTCGAAGTGAATGCCAGCGTTTCGCTGGCATTCGCAAACCTGTTGACCAATTCTTATTGAACTCACCTATCTTGCAGGTGGGCTCGACTACGGCTAAACAGGGTCGCGCCAGAACATATACACGCGCGCCGACCGGCCCGGAATGTCTTCGACCACATGGATGTATTCGCAGAAGCCCGGTTCCTGACGCGAAGGCGCTAGGCTTTTCAGGAGAACCGGTTCTGCGGTAAACCCGGACGCTTGTTCTTAAATGTGACGTCGTCGGTGCGTGCTTCCTATATATAGGATGTCGTGTTTACGCGGAACCTTGCCGTGTCGTCAGTGCAGAGGCGCGCTGTTGTCGTGGCTGCTTTCCGCGCGGTCACGGCAGACGTGAGAGACCGCTACTTACTGTCACTTCTATTCGGCTGGTTCTTCGACCTTGTTTTTATCGGTTGCTTCTGTGAGTTTGGGGAGTTCGCCGGTGCTCAAAAAACGGTCTTGGAGCGTGTCCCAGTCAAAATTCTTGCCGACACGTACGACGGTCATGTTACCTTCATCGTCCCATATGGGGATGGCGTTTCTGGCTTTGAGATTGTCGAAGAGCGCGAGGCGTGCTTCCATTTCTCTGATTTGTGCGACGCGCGCTTCTGACTCGCTTTTCTTTGCCGTAGCTTCTGCCTCGCGAGCGCTGCTCTCGATCGTCCGCCGCTTGAGTTCGGTGTCTACTTTATTGCGTTCTTCTTCTGAGTAGTTCTTCAGGGCGGTTGAGTATTCGGCCTCAGCCTTCCCTTTAATTGCCTTGAATCCGAGATCAGCGGCCTTGTCGACGACCTCGTGTTCTTCCGCAAAGTCGGAGATGGCAGTGGCGGTTTTCTTAAAACGCTTTCCCGCTTTGCCTAACCAATCTTTCGGTGAAAGGGCACGCACGCGCGCAAGAATCCGCGTGACCTTCGTCTCCTCAGGCATGTACCGGCTCCGTTACCGTCGCCTCTTGCGCTTCGAGATCGAGCTCGAACCCCGCTCCGCCGCAGGCGCGGTAGTAATCCGCGAACGCCGTGAGCAGATCCTTGACTTCTGCCGGTGCGAACGAAGGATCAAAATGAACTTCGAAGTCAGGCTCCGGCTTGTTCTCTCGGGATTCTGAAATCTTGCGTTCGTTAATTAGGTCCTCGTAAGGTACCTTGAGAGCTTGCGCTATCGTGTGCAGGGTGGTGGCACGTACAAGCTCTCCTTTCTCAGCTCTGGACACCGTTCCTAATGAGTACCCGGCAGCATCGGCGAGGCCTGCTTGGCTCCAGCCACGCCGCATGCGTAGGTCACGGATTATCCCCTTCTTGGCACGCACGGCATTGGGCTGATCGACTTGTTCGCCAGGGTCCTTGCGCGTGACAAGTCCCCCAGCAGTTCTTAGAAGTGAATCAACAGAAACATCGAGCAATTTGGCAATCGCGGCTGCATGTTCGACGCTCGGAGCTCGCTTACCAGCTATCCAGTGCGAAAGTGTTGCTCGCGAAATGTTCAACCGGTTCGCCAGATCACGCTGAGAGCTGCCGTCTCGCGCAATATGTTCGCGCAGAAGTCGCGAAAGTTGGGAATAGTCCATCATTGCCACTTGTCATCCATTCTAGACGGGTCTCTTCAGGAATGCTTGGAGGTCCGCCGACGTTATTCCAAGACCGTGAAAAGGGGGTTCGTTGGCATTTGAGTGAGTCCGGAACGACTCGTTTCTTTGCTCGGTGCAGGAGCCACGCATGTGTTTGCCGGAACTTCTTGGGGAGTGAACTCGTGCTTCGTAATCACCCAGAGTCCGTGCAGGAGAATGAGCAGGGCCGCTACGCGCAGCAGCAGTACTTCAAGGTCAGTGATCCAGTGAAGTCGGAAACGGAAGCGGGTGGCCACGGCACACCTTTCTGATGTCCCTTGCGGGTGCCACTCACCCAGGTTTCCTGGGAGGGAACTAACCGTACTTCCGAAGGTCCAATCGGCGGGATTAGCAGCCGCCGGCCTTGTCCGCCACCAGAATATCACGCCCGGTCTCATGGTTTCCTCCTGGGCAGGCTACTCCGGCCAGAAGTTGTCGCTGACGTTGTTGTAGAGTACCCTAGCGGTTGCCACGCCCTCGGCACCGTAGTACGGGACGCCGAAGTAGCTCTCGAACTCTTCACCAATGGTCTCGACGACGATTTCTTCGCAGCATCTGCTCCTGATACCCCAGGAGTGGTGGTACCAGATTCCGTCCTCGTAGAGCGCGAACCCGGTCGCGAACGCGTTCACCTGCTTTCTGAGGAAGAGCGTGGTCGCGTTCTTGTGGCACTGGGATTGGTTATTTCGTTTCGCGAGCATCGGTTCCTCGACGACGCGATGCGTGCTTGGAATCATGCGAATCCCGCGCGTAAGAAGTGGATCCATCAAGCTGCTCCAGTACCACCGCGGTTCAGGGTTCTCGATCCATTCGAGCGGCGCGTTAATGTCGTCGCCCCCGTGTCGGAGGACATGGTCTCTGATGGCTCGCACTTGGGGGTAGGTCGCGAGTTGTTCTGTTGTAGGGATCACCCCGAGTTCATAACGTCGTGCCATGGTTCCTTCCGAATACGTCACCGAAGTTCAGAGACTCTGGACATATTATCGGCAGGTTTATATGCGGGTACATACGGGTGGTGGCGATGACAGACGATATCAAGCTCGGATAGCCGCCCAGGCCTGTTGCATCGAAGTGAGGGAAAATCGCGTTCCGCCAGCAATCCCAGCTGCTGCAGCTGCTCGGTCGTCATGACTCGACCGGGCAGAGCGTATGCGATAGAGACGGTCGGATAGCTTGCCCGGCTCAGGCTGGAAATGAACACCATTTGAACACCATTAAGCGTTCGCCCGATGCTCAGAATGAAAACTGGGCGTATTCTATCGCCAGAACGAGATCGACAAAAACGCCATGTGTTTTATTGACAATCTCAGTCCGTTTTCCCAAGCTGGACGTCGCGGGTTCGAGTCCCGTCTCCCGCTCCATCTTTTCATAGACTTAGGAAACCCCACCGATTCCTCGTTACTCCGTTCACTCCATTAAGCCCGTTACGCTCATGCTGAGCGCTTCAGGGGTTGCGGTTTTCGAAGCAACACGGCCTTGAGTTTGTTCACTGCTTCCCGCTTCTGCTCCAGGTCCGAACTGGTATACACCTCCAGGCTGACGCCGATACCGTGGCCCCTCTGGTCCGATGCGACCTTCGGATCGACACCGCCTTCTTCGACAGACTGGCGTTGGTCTTCCGTAGGACCTGGAAGGTCGCCCATCCTAAGCCAACCTTCGCCAGCCTCGGCTTCATCGTCCGGCGCCAAAGGTTGTCGGCCGATAGAGACGTAACTAGCGTCTCGCTCGGGAAGACGAATCCCTCCGGACTCGGATCCTCCGCGAGGTCGTGCCACTCCTTTAGCAGCTCCGACGTCCCGTCCGAGATGGCTACCTCGCGCGTTTTGCCGTTCTTCGGGGTATCGAAGATGCGCTTGTACACGCGCCGCTCTGCTCTTATCGCATCGTTCCGGACGGCCTTCCATCGGATAGCAAAGATCTCGCCCGGCCGCAGACCTTCGAAAACCGCCAGCCGCGCGATCAGCCGTTCGCGAAGATCGAAAACTTCCAGATAGTCCATCACCTCCTCTTCCGTCAGGGGGCGCATCGCACGGCCTGGCCGACATTTCTTCGGAATCCTCAACTCGGCCGCCGGATTGCTGAGCACGAGCCCGTCCGACACGGCAAGTTTGAAGATTGCATTCAGGAACCACCGCAGGTGCTTCACGACGCTGGAACCGAGTACCAGCGCGCTCCGGTCGAGAAAGTCCTGCAACTCGTCGCGACGGACCGCATGAAGCAGTTGTTTCCCAAACTCCGTAGGTATACGCTTTCGACGAACTGCTCAAACGTGTAAACCGGCTTCGGTTCCCGCGCCAGGCCTTTGTTGATCGGCTGGAGGATCGCCGACAAGATCGACTCGGCTTCTCCTTTGCCCATTTGCGAACAACGACCAAGCACTTTGGACCGACGGCCACCACCTTCCCAATAGCAGGCAACCCACACGCGATGACGCCCGTGTTTCCGAATTTGCAGGCTGCCTTTCTGAAAACGTTTTCGACGCAATTGTTTGCATCTTTCCTGCGTCGAAGACGTTGACTCTTGGCACGGTCCACATACTACCATCACCGGAACGACTCCTGTCCCGCGACCTCCAGCCACTCGTCAGCCCACTGGCGCTTGATCAAGATCCGCCGCCCCTCTCGGGCATGGCGCAAGGGAGGCACGCCGGCCACCTTTCGGTTAATCACGTTCGACAGGTGCGCTTTGGAGATCCGCAAGTAAGCAGCGGTCTGTTTAAGCGTCAATACCTGCGATTGCCCGCTCGTGTTGGAGGCGCCTGGAAAAGGTGGACTGTCCGAGACTCGATCGAGGCTCAACAGGAGTCCTCCGCCCGATGCGGTGGCAACAGTGGATTTCGCGTAGGCGCCTGCCATTTGAGCGACCGACGTTCGAAGGCCATGAGGCCGCGGCGGACCGCACTATCTCCGTACTTCCTCCGCTCCTTATCGATAGTTGTCCACCCATGACTTGATTTTGAAATCACAATGCCGGGCTCGAGCCGGATATAACGCAATCTCGTTTTGCCAACAGACTGCGCCGCTCCTGAAGTGAGAAGGATGTCCGCAAAGACCACAGAAACACGCCTGACCGAATCACCGTTGTGCAAACGCACCATCACCGTCTGCTGGGCTCGGTTCACGGACGGCGCCGATTCGGCAAACGGCCTCCCGGCCGGAGGTCCGGTCATGTGGCCTCCCAGGGCTTGGCCGACTCGTCGACGATCCGAGCGGCAGCATAGCGGAGTCGTTCGGCTTCGGCTTGCAGAGCTTCGTCGATCCGGCGTTGCTCATCCGGCGTCAGTGAGCCACCGAGCTGTTTTGAAAGTTCGTGTTCAGCAAGAAACCATCGACAGCTTTGGGCCAAGTCCTTTACTCTGCGCACAACTCCAGGCGTCACCCGATTTCTGTCGCTTCCTCATCGCACCAACCAAGTACTCCCGAGATCCGCTTCAAGCTTTGTAGAGCCTCTTTTTCTATTCGTCTTTTCTTCGCCTATAATTAAACCGTGCCAACCGTCCGCTCGTGCCTCGTCTCATTCGTCGATTCAGAAGGAATCGAGCATTCCATTCGGGTTCCCGCTGAGAGTCTGTATGAGGCCGCAATCGAGGCCATGGCCGCATTCCGGCGCGGCGCTTTTGCGGAAATGACTTTTGGGTCAGCAACACCATTGAGGATTCGCGTAAAAGCGCCGGAGGAAGAACACACCATCAGCGTGGGGAAAGTGCTGTCGTGGCTGGACGGTGGCGCAAGAAGTCCGAGCGAGCAGGTGAAGAAGAATCGGTTGAAGGAGCGGCTGAGGAGGTAAGGAGAAGGGTCCAGCGACTCTCCTCGAACAGAACGTTCTTCGAGGTTCATCTGATTGTCGACAACTACGCCACCCACAAACATCACAAAGTGCGCACCTGGCTGACGCAGCGGCCGAGATACCGGACTCCACAACACGTCCACTTACTCGTCGTGGCTCAATCAGGTCGAACGCTAGTTTGCGTTGATCACGCAGCGCGCGATTCGCCTTGGCTCATTCCACAGCGTCAAAGAACTGGTAGAGAGAAGATCGACCCCCTTGTTCGGCATTACAACCGTTCTCACAAACCATCCGTCTGGACGGCGACTGCCCGATTCCGTCCCGCTTATTGACTTTCCGCCGGACTTTCCGCTATCTGGTACCATCCGAACAGCGATGACCAAATTCTCCGTTGTACTTTTGGTTTTGCTCCTGATTTTGTTAGGGATTCCATTCCCAATCCTGCTGCTGCTCTCATCCCATTCGGTTCTGACGTTCACCCCTCCGCCCAAGGTGATCGGTATAGCCACCCCCGTTACGGTGCGAATCTCGAATCCCCACGGTGCACGGCGAATCACCGCAATTCTCGAACAAGACGGCGCTCAGACAACGTTGAAGGCGGCCAGCAACGGTTCGACGCGCCTGAGTTTCTGGCGCGCTCAAAAGTCGGATCAGAACTTCCAATTCACGGCGGGCAAGAAGCCGGCGCCCAATCTAAAGGAAGGCAACGCGCGGCTGATCGTGGAAGTCCAATCGAATGATTTGCGTGCTTCGACGGATGCCATCTCGGCAGATGTCAACGTGATCTTGCGTCCGCCTTCGGTGGCCACCGACGGTTTCCAGCATTACATTAATCAAGGCGGATCAGAGATGGTTCTGATCACGCCATCAGGGACGTGGAGCGAAGCCGGCGTCCGCGTCGGTAATAACACTTACGCCAGCTTCCCGGTTCCGGGCGAGCCCAACGAACGGCTTGCGCTATTTGCCTACCCCTGGGATATGCCCACCGACACGGTTCCGCTGGTTTTCGCGAAAAACGAAGCCAGAACTGAGGCCAAAGCGGGGTTCTGGTTCAAGGTGTTCCCTAAGAAATTCCGCATGCGGGATCTGGTCATCGATGATCAGTTTCTAACCAAGGTCGTGAATCAGATCGATCCCAACGGCAGCGGGGACCTCCTTCCACGATTCCTTAAAATCAACGGCGAGACGCGGCGGCAAAACAACCAGACACTGGCAGATCTGCGCTGGAAAACGGCGGACAAGTTTCTGTGGACGAAGTCATTCCTGCAGTTAGCCAACTCGAAAGTGGAATCGGGATTCGCCGATGTGCGCAGCTACATTTACAAGAGCAAGAAAGTCGATCAACAGGTGCATCTGGGTTTCGACCTTGCGGTGTCGGCGCATTCGCCGGTTGTGGCTGCCAATGATGGCAAGGTGATCTGGGCCGCGCCGCTGGGCATTTACGGTAACTGCATTGTCGTGGATCACGGTTGCGGGCTGCAATCCATCTACGGGCACTTGAGCGAGATCAGCATGAAGGAAGGCGACATGGTGATACGCGGCCAGGTGATGGGCAAGAGCGGCTCGACTGGTTTGGCCGGCGGCGATCACCTGCACTTCTCCATGCAGGTGGGCGGTGTGGAAGTGAATCCGGTGGAGTGGTGGGACGCGCACTGGATCAAGGACCACATCCAGAACCGGCTCAAGTAGGTTCTCCCGCAGCCCGGCGGCTTGAGGAGAGCTTTGTACTGAGCGCATTGTGATGTTTTGTCGGGTACATAAGAAAGGAAATCGGTTGACGAGCGGCTTAGGAGGTGATCGAGGTAGAACTCGGTAATAGGTGCTACCTCTGAAGTGCGCTGTGCCCGGCGTCGAGATATAATTCAGCAATCGGGGAAAGGAGGACTTCAATGTCCATTCAGTTAATACGCAAAGCAGCATTCACCATCTGTATAACCGCCGTGGGTTTGTTTGCGGCCGAGAATCCGTTTGCCGGAACCTGGAAACTGAACGCCGCCAAGTCGAAACTCGCTGGCAGCGGAATCGGGGCAAGCGGTGGGGTTCGCGTCGAATCCGACGGCAAAATCTTCAAAGCATCCGTTGATACCACAGATGAGAAAGGGCAACCAGTCAAGTTCGACTACGAAGCGACGCTCGACGGCAAGCCGAGCAAAGTGACCGGCTCTGCGGCGATAGATGAGCTCTCACTCAAGCGAGTCAACGATCATACGATCGACGCCACGGGGAAGAAGGATGGCAAGGTGGTCTATACAGACAAACGCACTGTTTCCCAGGATGGAAAGACTTATACAATTTCGCGAACCGGCACCAGTCCTGACGGCAACGCGATTCACGCGACGATTGTCTTCGATAAGCAATAACACGGAAGCGTTAGCAGCACCGTCCAACCATTCCACACTTCAGACGCCGGGTCTGTGGGCGACTGTGCTAATGATAAGAGGCCAAGGCGCAGGGATACGCGCTTTGCAAAGTTTACCGTCCGCCGGTATAGCTGAATCACTTGTGGGGCGTTTACTACTTCACCTGCTTCTTGCGCTTCGCCCAATACGCCTTCATGCGTTGGGAGCGCGCGCAAACTCTGTACTTGGCTCGAGGGATCGGGAATCAGGTAGCGACCCTGATCATCGGTTACAACTTCCTTGATGTAGTGCGTAGGCAGCTCTGTTGTTTCCGCGATTACCCAGACGCCTGCCTCTGGTCCTGTGCTGCTGGAAACCACGCCGCCGATATCGTCCGCGTCAATTGTGACCGGCGGCCTCTGCTGTGCGTAGAGGTGGGTACGCAGTGCGAAGAAACAGGCCGCGATTCCAATCAGCGCCATCCCGGCCAAGTTCAGAAATCGTGTCGTCCGCATGGCTGTCTCCCTTACCGGTACGACATTATATACCCCGGCCTGGGTCATCCGAAACATCGATATTTGCCACTATGACCTTCCTGAGTTCCGCTCGGTATTTAAGGTATACTTCCTCCGCAGGAGTTTTCCGATGCATCATCCTATTCGAGCCACCTCCGTCCATAAAATTTCGGCTGCGGTCGCGTCCAGCGGACCGACCGCGCCGGCTTGGCCCAGTTACACCGGCACTTCTCAGTTTGTAGGCAACAGTCCTAGTGGAAGCGTGAGCGTGTACGTTGATCCCACGCTGGGCGCTCCTGGGCTCCAGAACGCGCAGGATCTGGTCAACGACGCCGATCGGGGGGTAACGGCCAACAACCAGATTT
>PMOK01000029.1 GCA_003162425.1 Bryobacterales bacterium
CGCTCGGTGGAGACGCGGCTGGCAGTCAGATTCGCGACGCATCCGCCCGGAAAAGCCAGGCGCACATTCGCGATGTCCACTTTGTCGGAAAGAATCGATATGCCGGCGGCGCGGATCTCTTCCGGCAGCGTACCCACCAGGTCCAGCACGATGTCCAGATCGTGAATCATCAGGTCCAGCACCACATCCACATCCAGGCTGCGTGGGCTGAATAGGCTCAGCCGGTGAATCTCGAAAAACAGCGGCAGCCGGACAATTTTCTTCAATGCCGCCACTGCAGGATTGAAGCGCTCCAGATGCCCAACCTGGAGGATGCGTCCGTGGCGGGCCGCGGTTTCGACCAATCGCCGTGCGGAAGCCAGGTCATGAGCGATTGGTTTTTCCACCAGCACGTCGATGCCGTTTTCGAGCAGTGTACATCCAACTTCGGCATGTGCGGACGTGGGAACCGCGACCACTGCGGCGTCGATTTTGCCGGTCAGTTCTGAAGGCCCAGCATAGACGGGGCAACCGTACTCCACGCCGGCAGCGGCGGCACGATCGGCGTTGCTATCAACCACGCCCACAAGCTGGGCGTTCGGAGATTTGCTGAGAATCCTTAAATGGTGCCGGCCGAAAGATCCGGCGCCGATCACTGCCACTCGGGGTTTGGTCAAAGTCTAAATTAGCATGAGTCACGGATGCACACGGATGGACACGGATGTTTTCAGTCTTATCCGTGTTTATCCGTGTGCATCCGTGGCCAATTCGTATCCCGCTACGCTGATGCCGTGATCATTCGCTAGCGCCAGCATCTTATCCCGGTCAAGCAACAACGTCCGTCCGGCATCCACGGCCAGCACAGTCGCGCCAGTCTCTCGCATCACTTCGATAGTACCTGGGCCGGCTACCGGCACGTCGAACAGCAAATGCCCGCGGTGGCGAGAAACTTTCACCAGGCGTAGCGGCTTTCCGTTCACTAACGTGGCTGCCCGGCGCAGCATTGCGTCGGTTCCTTCCATGGCCTCCACCGCGACACACGCGCGATCGCAGATGGCCACGCTCTGTCCCACATCATGGTTCGCCAATGCGTTCGCGATCCGGCGCCCGTAGGCAATATCCCGCTCTTCGTCTTTCGATGGCTTGCGCTTCGTAAGCACGCCGCTACCCGCCAGCAGCGGCTTCAATAGCAAAGTGGAATCCGCCAGCCGGATGCCTTCATCAGCTAAAACCTTCGCTACAGCGCCGATCAAACCATCGGTGTTCTTCTGCTTGAGCGCGCTCAGCAGCTTCAGCAATCGCAAATCCGGTTGTATGGCGGAGAAGATGCTCACATGCTTCACTTGCCCGGCCATGATGACTTCGGTGATCTGTTCTTTCTTCAGGATTTCAATCAGGCGGCTGAGCTGGCCGAGCGAAATCCAATAGCAGCGAGCGGCCAACTGCTCGATCTCGCGCGAAGCTTCTTCCTGGATTCCGATCGCGACCACTTCGTCGCCCAAGCGGCGTGCGGTTTCGAGCGCCAGCAAGGGAAATCGGCCGTTGCCGGCGATCATGGCGTAGCGGCTCACTTTACAAATCCGCGCTCAGACGCGGCAATGAATGCCAGCAGTTCCTCTATCTCGGGGCCGATCTCCACCTCGCTCGAGATACGCTCCACGGCCTGCCGCGTGTTCAATCCGGATTTTGTCAGTAAGCGAAAGGCCTTGTGCAGATTCTCGATGGCTTCCTTGGTGACGCCGCGCCGCTCCAAACCGACTTTGTTCTCGCCAAAAACGCGGGATTCTCTGGGGCTCACGGTCAGCGAGAACGGCAGTACGTCGCGAGTAATCACGCTGTAGCCGCCCACGAATGCATGCCTTCCCACGCGGCAAAACTGATGCACGCCGCTGAATGCTTCAATCACCGCCCAGTCCTCAACCACAACGTGGCCGGCGAAGGTGACGCTGTTTCCGAGCACCGTTCGATTGCCCACTCGCACATCATGCGCGATGTGTACATAGGCCATCAGCAAGTTGTCGTCGCCGATCTCAGTGATCAGCCCGCCCGCTTCAGTGCCGCGGTGAATCGTCACGAACTCTCGAATCTTGTTCCGGCTTCCGATGCGTGTCTCGGAACGCTCGCCCTGGTATTTCAAATCCTGCGAGGCCACACCTACGGTGGAATACGGGAAGAAGACATTGTCCTCCCCGATCATGGTGACGCCTTCCACATACACGTGAGCCATCAGCCGCGTTCGGGCGCCTATGTGAACGTGCGAGCCGATGATGCAATAGGGTCCGATTTCAGCGCTGTCCGCAATGCGGGCCTGTGCGTCGACGATTGCAGTGGGGTGAATCGCCATAGCGATTGCTTACAGTACGGGCGCGGGCGCTTCGGCAATGGCCGGTTCCACCAACGGTGCGCGGTCCGCCAGCTTGCACATTAGAATTGCCTCGGCCATCACCACTCCGTCGACGGTGGCCTGCCCATACATCTTGGCGACGCTGGCCTTGCGCTTGGTCACTTTCATTTCAATCCGGAGCTGATGGCCGGGCAGCACCGGCCGGCGAAATTTCGCTTCTTCGATGGAGGCGAGAAGCACCAGTTTATTCTTGCGATCCGGAATGCTTTTCAAAACCAGCACGCCTGCGACTTGCGCCATCGCTTCCACCACCAGGACTCCCGGCATCACGGGGAAGTCCGGAAAGTGGCCCACGAAGTATGGCTCATTCATGGTGACGTTCTTGATGCCGACGATGCGGTCCGCTTCGAGCTCGACAATCGCATCCACCAGCAGCATGGGGTAACGGTGCGGAAGAATCTCGCGAATTGCCTGAATATCCAGGATGGGCATTAGAACTGGCTATTATAACAGCGATGCATCCATTGCTGGCTTTTGCGCGCTCCAAACAATCCGAGATCATCGCGTTGATTCGCGAATTAGTGGAATGCGAGTCGCCCAGCGACCATCCGCCCTCCGTCAATCGCTTCGTGGATCTGCTGGCCAGCAAGCTGGAAGCCAGCCAGGTGCGGACGTTTCCCGGCGGCCGCTTCGGACGCCATCTGCGCGCCGAGTTCACGCTGCCGGGCGGCCGCAAACCACGCGAAGGCTGGATTCTCGCGTTGGCCCATTCCGATACCGTCTGGCCACTCGGCACGCTGGCCCAGATGCCCTTCCGAGAGAAAAGCGGTAGGTTGTGGGGACCTGGCGTGCTGGACATGAAGTCGGGCATCGCGTTTTTCTTGTTCGCTCTGCGCGCGCTGCGCGAGCTGGACATCCCGGTGGAGCGTCGCATAGTCCTGCAAGTGAATGCGGACGAGGAGGTGGGCAGTGAATCCTCGCGGCCAGTCACGGAAGCGACAGGGGAGCACAGCTCAGCCGTCCTCGTGCTCGAGCCCGGAACGGGCCTTACGGGAAAACTCAAGACTGCCCGCAAAGGCGTGGGCGCGTACACGGTGACCGTTCATGGCCGTGCGTCTCACGCGGGTGTCGATTTCGAAAATGGCGCCAGCGCGGTGATCGAGCTAGCCCGGCAGATCGAGCGCGTGGCCGGCTTTACGAATTTGAAGCGCGGCATCACCGTGAATCCCGGTGTGATCGCGGGTGGCACGCGCAGCAACGTGGTAGCGGCTGAAGCGTGGGCGGAGGTCGATATGCGCATCGCACGACTGAAGGACGCTCCCGCACTGGATAAGAAATTCCACAGCCTGCGCCCATTCGACAAGCGCTGTTCCATCGAAGTGACGGGCGGTTTGAATCGCCCGCCCATGGAGCGAACACCTGCCATCGGCAAGCTCTTCGAAATTGCGCGCGGCTGCGCTGCCGAGTTGGGCGTGAAGCTGGAAGAATCCTCAACGGGCGGAGGTTCAGACGGAAATTTCACCGCGGCGTTGGGTGTTCCCACGCTGGACGGCTTAGGCGGAGTCGGCGAGGGCGCGCACGCCGTGAATGAAAGCATTCTGATAAATCGGATAGCGGACCGAACCGCGCTGCTGGCAATGCTGCTGTCGAGGCTTTAATTCTTAGCCACGGATGGACACGGATTCTCACGGATAAAAACTCTGTTGGCTTATCCGTGTTTATCCGTGTCCATCCGTGGCCTAATTTTCTTTCTTCTCCCCGCCGATCAACCGAATCCCCAGCTCCCGCAACTGCCGTTCCGGCACGCTCGCCGGTGCTTCGCACATCAGGTCCGTGCCACGCGCGGTTTTTGGGAACGGGATCACTTCGCGAATGGACGTCTCACCCGCCAGGATCATCACCAGACGGTCCAGGCCCAGCGCGATTCCGCCGTGCGGCGGCGCCCCGTACTCCAGTGCTTCCAGCAAAAAGCCGAAACGCCGCTTGGCTTCTTCGTCGCTGAATCCGAGCGCCGCGAACACTTTGGCCTGCACATCGCGGCGATGGATACGGATGGAGCCCGAGCCGAGTTCTGTGCCGTTCAGCACGATGTCATACGATTTCGCGCGGCAGCGAGCCGGATCCGCGGTCAGTTTGTCCAGATCTTCGTCGTGAACTGAAGTGAACGGATGATGAGCCGCGTTCCAGCGCTTCTCTTCTTCGTCCCATTCGAACATGGGGAAATCCACCACCCAGAGCAGCTTGAAATTCGTGGGGTCGAGAAGCTTGTGACGATCGTTGTATTTTTGAGCCAGGAATAACCGCAACTGTCCGCAGGCTTGATAGAACGTCTCTTCCGGACGCTGCCCCTGCGGAGCTCCCGGCCAGCCGGCGATCAGTAATAGGTCATCCTCGGCCGCACCGGTAAGGGCTCGCGCTTGCTCCACTAGTTTGGGATCCAGCTTTTTCAGATCGTCGTAGACACGCAGTCCGCGCTCTTTGCCGAATTCCTTGAGTTCGTTCCGTTCCTTGCTGCTGATTGTTCCCGTCTTGGGAATATGGATGGCCACGGGCGGAAAGGTCAGCCCGAGTTGCCAGGTTTGGTTGTCGAGCACGTGGAATGGCGGCAGCCGGAGATCGGGCTTGTCGGTCCCATAGGAGGCCATGGCTTGCTGATAGGTCAATCGCGGAAAAGGAACCGGGATCTCGAACCCCGCGGTCTCGAAAACGCGCTGGACCATTGGTTCCACCACTTCATAGATGCGCTCCTGCTGCGGGAACGACATCTCGAGATCGATTTGGGTGAACTCCGGTTGGCGGTCGGCGCGCAAATCTTCGTCGCGGAAGCAGCGTACGATCTGGAAATACTTCTCGTAACCGCTCACCATCAGCAATTGCTTGAAAATTTGCGGCGATTGCGGTAGCGCATAGAACGAACCAGGCTGGACGCGGCTGGGTACCAGGTAATCGCGCGCCCCCTCCGGCGTGGATCGCGTCATGAATGGCGTTTCGATTTCGAGAAAGCCTTGGCTGTACAGAAATTCGCGAACGGCAAAACTTACGCGAGAGCGCAGCATAATGTTGCGTTGCATGTGTGGGCGGCGCAGATCGACGTAGCGATACTTCAAGCGCGCGTCTTCCTTGACGTCCACCGTTTCTTCCATTGGAAATGGAGGAGTGCGCGATTCATTCAGTATCCAGAGCTTCTCGACAACTAGCTCCACTTCGCCGGTAGGCAGAGTCGCATTCACGGTTTCCGCCACGCGCCGCGCCACTGTACCTTCCGCTGCGATGACATACTCCGCGCCGAGAGCTTCGGCCTTGCGGTGCAGTTCAGCCCCCGCATCTTCGTGGAAAACCAGTTGCGTGACGCCATCACGGTCGCGCAGATGGATGAAGATGACTCCGCCCAGATCGCGGCGGCGATGGACCCAGCCCATCAGCAGGGCGCGCGTTCCTGCATCGGAGGCGCGCAGTTCCCCGCAAGTGTGTGTGCGGCGAAGGTCGCCGAGAAAATCTAGTTGTACTTGCTCAGGCATTCTCTAACCTTTTCGACCAGCATCTCACGGCGGAAGTGTACTTGCACTTGGTCCTTCATGTCCTTCATGGATACTGCTCCGGCTGCAACTTCACTTTCGCCGCAGATTATCGCTACGCGGGCATTCCGCTTGTTCGCGATTTCGAAGACCTTCTTTAGTTTGCCTTCTGCGACGTCGACGCGTATTCCGTGCATCCGAAGCTCGCTGGCGGCGTCCATGGCGGCTCGTTGCGTCGCTACTCCGGGCGTGAAGGTCACTAACACCAGCGGATCCTCTTTGGGCGGCGCCGTCTCTTCAACGACCATCACCAGGCGGTCCTCACCGATCGAGAATCCGATTCCTGGCGCCGGGACTCGAGAGCCGAGCGCTTCGGCCAGCCCATCATAACGGCCTCCACCCAGCACCGAATTCTGCGCGCCCAAAGCACCGTGCACGATCTCGAACGTCGTTCGCATGTAATAATCCAGGCCGCGCACCATGCGAGGCTTCACTTCGTAGACGATGCCGCGATCGTCCAGATGGGTTCGAACGGCATTGAAGTGGGCCTGGCAGGCCGGGCACAAATGATCCTGGATGGAAGGCAGTGCGTCGATGATGGACTGGTCTTCAGGAACCTTGCAATCCAGCACCCGCAATGGGTTCGTTTCAGCGCGGCGCTGGCAATCGCCGCATAGGCGTGGCGCAACGTCGCGAAGGTTTTGCTTGAGCAGCTCGACATATTGCGGACGGCAGTTTGCGTCGCCCACCGAGTTGAGATAGAGCCGGAATCCTGTCAGCCCAACGCGTCGCAACAGTTCCACCACCATCTCGATCACTTCTGCATCCACCGCGGGCGACTCGGAGCCGATCGCTTCCGCGCCGATCTGATAAAACTGCCGGTAGCGGCCTTTCTGCGGGCGCTCGCGCCGGAACATGGGGCCGATGTAATAGAGCTTCTGCAGCCCTGGAATCTGGTCCAGACGGTGCTCAATGTAAGCGCGCATTACGGACGCAGTGGCCTCCGGGCGCAGCGTAAGCGAGCTGCCGTCGCGGTCCTCGAAAGTGTACATCTCCTTGCTGACGATGTCGGTCTCCTCACCGACTCCGCGTGCGAACAGCGCGGTTTCCTCCAAAATTGGCGTGCGAATCTCCTGATAGTTGTAGGTGCGGAAAAGCTCGCGCGCGATCGCTTCCACCTGATTCCAGGCGGTGCTGGAAGGGGGAAGGATGTCGCGCATGCCCTTGACTGCTTTGATCATGGGAGAAAATACCCGGAGCGGGTACGTACTCAAAGGCTAACACAGTGGCGTATTCCAACCCGAGGGACATTCCAGTAGAATGGAGGTGGCATCATGGACGCTGAACTGAAACAAGCTCTCGTTGATATGGAGACCCGGATTTCCAGCCACGTTGATGAGCGGCTCGACACTTTCTCCCGCCGTGTTGATGAGCGGTTCGAAACCGTCTCCCGCCACGTTGATGAGCGGCTGGAGTCCTTTTCCCGCCATGTTGATGATCGGCTGGAATCTTTTTCCCACCACTTCGAGGAGCGACTCGAAAACACCGAGACGAAACTCCTGACCGCATTCCACAATTGGGCGCAGACCTATGAAAGCCGGGCGCGCGGGACCGTCACGGCAGTGCACCAGTTCGAAGAGCGTCTTGGCTTTGTAGAGGAACGGCTCAACAAGCTGGAACGCGCCCGCAACGGGCAAACCAATCCCGGCGGACCGAAAAGCTAAGTTCCCTGCTCGTCCTTGTAAATCCGCGCCGCGTCCACGTAGTGCATCGCATTCAATCGAAATCGTTCACGTTCCTCTGGCGTAAGTTGCCGCTTCACTTTGGCCGGAACGCCCATCACCATGCTTTCCGGAGGCACCTCGGCGCCTTCAGGAACCACCGCGCCGGCCGCTACCACGGAGCCTCGTCCAATCTTCGCGCCATTCAGCACGACGGCTGCGATTCCGATCAGGCAATCGTCTTCGATAGTGCAGCCGTGGAGCATCGCCAGATGCCCAACGGTGACCCGATGGCCGATGTTCAGCGGAAACAGAACCGCGTCGCAATGCAGCACCGAATTGTCCTGGATGTTGGTGTCGTCGCCGATGCAAATCGTATTGACGTCGCCGCGCGCCGTAACATTCGGCCAAATGCTGGAGCGTTCCCCCACCGTGACGTCTCCAATCACCTGAGCGCTCGGGTCGATGTAAGCAGAGGCGGCAATCTTCGGTACGATACCGCGATAGGTACGAATCATGGAGCCATAGTATCCTACCCGCCGCGCAAATCATTAGGCCGCAGATGAACGCGGATCAACGCAGGTTAAGCGCTTTGTTTCATCTGCGTTAATCGGCGTTCATCTGCGGCTTAATTACTTTTCCGGAAGTACCACCACTTTACCGAACTGCTCCTTATTCTCCAGATGCCGGTGCGCCTCCGCGATCTCTGACATGGGGTAGACGCGGTCAATCACCGGTTTCAGTTGGCCTTTGAAAACGAACTTGAGGACGCGATGCAACTCGCCCAGCGTTCCCATGAACGACCCCAACAGCGACTGCTGCTTGGTGAAGAGCGGACGCAAATCCAGCTTGACGTCGTATCCAGTGGTGATTCCGCAGGTCACCAGCCGGCCACTGGCTGCAAGGCTCTCTACGCTTTTCGGCCAGGTGGCTGCGCCGACGTGCTCAAAAACCACATCGACGCCTCGTTTTTCAGTGATCTTCTTCACCTCGGCGGAAATATCCTGCGTGTAGTGATCGATAACGTAATCCGCGCCGAGCGCCTTCGCCTTCTCCATCTTGGCCTCCCCTCCGGCAGTGGCGATCACGCGGCAGTGGAACATCTTCGCGATTTGGATAGCAGCCATTCCGACGCCGCTCGACGCCGCCAGCACCAGAACATCTTCGCCGGCCTGAAGTCCCGCGCGTCCGAATAGCATGTGCCACGCCGTGAGGAAAACCAGCGGGGCTGCGGCGGCATCCTCGAAGCTGAGACTCTCGGGAATCGGAATGACGGCGTATTCCGGAGCGGTCATATACTCGCGATTCCCGCCCCAGACACCGCTTCCAAATAACGTGTATTGGCGGCACTGATTGTCGAGCCCTGAAACGCATTGCTCGCACTGGCGGCAACTTAGGCCGGGCGCGAGCAGCACGCGCTGGCCGGGTTTCACTCGCCAACAGAGCTCGCCCACTTCAGTGACTTCACCGGAGATGTCGCTGCCAAGAATGTGCGGCAGGTTTTTTACTTTCGGCAGGCCCTGGCGAATCCAGAGATCTAGATGATTCATCGCGCAGGCCTTCACACGCACGAGGACTTCGTTGGCTTTGGGTACCGGGACTGGGATGTCTTCCAGCTTCAAGACTTCCGGGCCACCGTATTCGAGGATTCTGACGGCTTTCATAGTGAGCGTCCATCATAGCGAATCCAGAATGAGGCCGTTAGCGCGAGCGATCAGACTTTCTCCACTTGAACGGATTGAGCTTGCTCCAGAACCTCTTCTTGTTGGGACGGGAGGGTTCCTGCTGAGGCGCGGCGGCGGCTTCGTTGTCGGCTGCCGCTTGTTCCTCAGCCGGCTGCTGCTCAGGTTCCACCAGTGTTTCACTAACAGTTTCCGGCTGCTCCTCAACGGGCTGCTGGACGACGACACGTGGCCGTCTGGCGTGGGCCGTCACCTTACTGCCGGAATTCAACGCAGCCGCTACCGGGATGCCGCTGGGCGGCGCCGGAGCGGCTGCATTGCTCAGCGGAGCAAGTGCCGCCTGAATTGCCGGAGGTGCGGACTTCTGGAACGGAATCTTGTCCAAGCCCCCAGTCTCGGCCATCGCGCATACTGCCAACGCCAGCGTGACCACCCTCATCCTGGAGGCAATGGCCGGCACGAATCCCGATGATTTCCCGGCGTGCTTGAGCGCCAACCGGAACTCCTCCGTGGATTGATAACGTTGGTCCGGATCTTTGGCCAACGCCTTAAGGACGATCGCGTTCAACTCCGCACCAATCCTTGGTTCGATATCCAGAGGTTGGATTGGTTGCTTTTGCACCTGCGCAACCATGAGAGACAACCGATCGCTGTACTCGAAGAGTTTCCTGCCGGTCAGGATTTCATAAAGAACTGCCCCGGTGGAATAAACATCGGATCGGGGGTCTGGGTCACTTTGATGCCTGACCTGCTCGGGGGGCATGTAATACAGAGATCCTACGACGTCGCCGTCATTTGTCAATTGATAGTCGCCCAGCGATTTGGCCACTCCGAAGTCGGTCAGCTTCACGCATCCATCCGCAGTGACGATCAGATTGCCGGGAGTAACATCCCGATGAACCACTCCTCGTGTGTGCGCGTAGTGGAGCCCGGCAAGCGTTTGGCAGATATAATCGATTCCGGAACTAATCGGAAGCCTACCCTTCTGAAGTAGCTTTTCGAGACTGCACCCCTCCACGAATTCCATCACCAGAATCAGGGAGTTTTTGAAATGCAGGGCGTTGTGAACTCGGGCGATGTTGGGGTGGTCCAAGCGCCCCTGCACCTCGATTTCTCTCATGAACCGCAGAAACTGACTATCGGTGGCAACGTCAGCGAGGAGTATTTTGACAGCCTCTTTGCGTTTGGTGACCCGGTGCTCCACCTGGAAGACCTGTCCCATGCTTCCCGCGCCGAGCATGGAAACAATCCGATAATCGCCGATGTCTTCGCCAACGTGAAAACTCATGTTCAGCTTTCCACAAGGTAGTTCCAAGCATTCGGCAGGCCAGGAATCGCGGTTCCGTAAGTCATAGAGCCCGAGAGTCTTGCTGGCCTACGCTCGGTACGCCGCAGGACGAAACGGCCCGTAAGAGGGTGACAAACTGTCGCAATCTACCGGTAGCCTGCAGCTTGCAGCTCAAACAACTCGGCGTAGCGGCCGCTGGCAGCCACCAGTTGCTGATGCGTGCCCTGCTCGATGATTTCGCCATCGGCCAGAACCAGAATCCGGTCCGCCATGCGCACGGTGGAGAAGCGGTGGGAGATAAGCACGGCCATGCGGTCGCGCGTGAGTTCGGCGAAGCGCTGGAACACCTCGAACTCGGCGCGGGCGTCCAGGCTCGCGGTTGGTTCATCCAGAATCAGCACCTGGGCATCGCGCATGTAAGCCCGCGCCAGCGCGATCTTCTGCCACTGTCCGGCCGACAGATCGATGCCGTTTTCGAAACGGCGGCCCAGCATCTGCTGATAACCGCCCGCAAACTGCGCGATCATCGGCTCGGCCAGGCTTTTGCGCGCGGCGTCCTGGATGCGCGCCTGATTTTCCATTTCCTCGATGCGTCCGAAACCAACGTTCTCTTTCGCGATCATGTCGTAACGCATGTAGTCTTGAAAAATTACGCCGATCTCTTTGCGCAGGCTGTCAACATCGTATTCGCGGAGATCGATGCCATCCAGCAAAATCGCGCCCGCGGTGGGATCGTACAAGCGCGCCAGCAATTTCACTAGCGTGGTTTTACCGGCGCCATTCTCACCGATCAATGCGATGCGCTCTTCGGCATCGAACCGGAAGCTGACGCCGTTGAGTACCTGGCGGTCCGAGCCGGGATAAGCGAATGACACTCCGCGAAATTCGAAGCCTGAGCGGATGGGGCGTGGGGCCGCGAGCGCATTGGGCGGCGAAGCAATGCTGGGTTTAGTTTCGAAGAAATCGAACAAATCTTTTATATAAAGAGCCTGTTCGGCGATATTGTTGAGGCTGGAAAACAGATTTTCGATGAGGCTGCGCGACCTTGCGAAAGCGCCCGCCAGAAATGTCAGTGAACCGAGGCTCAATGCACCTGCCAAAGTTCGGATCACGATAACAATATACGCGGCGTAATATCCAGCGGTGGGCAGCAGATTCAGCAACGATCCCGAAGCGGCGCGCTTAACGGCGAGGGCTTTGTTTTCCGCATAAAAACGGTCGAACAACTTGCGGGAACGATCCGCCAGGTGTTGGCCGAGCCCGAAGATTTTGACCTCTTTCGCGCTCTGATTGCTGGCTCCCAGCATGCGAAGGTAGTCCAGTTCGCGCCGCTCCGGCGTCCAGCGGTAGAGGATGGAATAGGCAAGCATGGCGAAGCGTGTTTCGCCCAGAAATGCGGGGATTACAGCGATTACCAGCAGCAACAGAAACCAGGGCGAGAAGGACACCACGGCGGCGGATAGTGACAGTAGCGTAATGACTTGCTGGCCCATTCCGGCCAGGACAGCCAGCATCCCCAACCGGGACGTAGTCTGGCGGCGGGCGCGCTCCAGCTTGTCGTAAAAAACGGGATCTTCGAAGGAAACCAGGTCCAGCCGGTTGGCGTGTTCCATAAGCCGCAGGCTGACGTGGTTGGTGAATTTGTCGCCCAGGAGGCTGTCACAAAGGTTGATTGCGCGCGAAAGGAGGTCGCTCAAGACCGCCAGACCGACCTCATAGGCTACCAGAACCCAAATCCGGTTCGAGGCTCCGGAGCGGCCCGTAATCCTCTGGACCACTTGATCGATAATCAGCTTTCCCACCCAAAGCTGGCCAACCGGGATAACGGCTGCCACCAGTCGAAGGAGGACTGTAGCGGTGGTGATACCAGGGCTAGTATCCCAGACCATCCTCAGCAGGGGTGGGATATTCCGGAGAGCCCGGATGCGATCACGCCAGTTGGCAGGTGCCTCGGATTTGGGCTGATGGGGATTCAAACTACCAGTTTATCGGTTGTTCGGTTATTCAGTTGGTCGGTTCGGACGGAAACTAACAAAATCGCTCTACTGACGGTTTTCAACTGAATAACCGAACAACTGATTAACTGAACATTAGTCTGATGAACGGGGCCGGGGGCCCCGTTCGGGACACTATCTGCCTGGTTCTACAGGCCCCTGTTTTTCACAGGGTGATGTGTACGGGAGAATCAGATTCGACGGAAACGCACCCGCCAAAATCTGTTAGTGATTGGATGATATGGTTTCGTAGCCCGCGAGTCAATGGGAAAAACAAAGCCATGAGAAATTTCCTCTAAGCTATTGTCTTGAAGGATGTTGGCTCCATGAGTTGCTTTTTGAAATGCTGTGGAAAGAACTGTGGGAGACCGCTGGAAAACAGCAGTCGTGGTTTCTAAGCTGGAGAAAGCCGAGGAGTTATTTGTCGCTCAGATGGAGCGTCGTCATCGCCGTTCCAGCATCTGAGTAGCCAAACCTTCGAGACACTACCCGGAATGCTCCAAAGGCTATCCCGGACAACAGGCAGAAGCCTAATACTATACCGGCAAGAGCCAGTATGCCTAATACCATCTGGGCCGCGGTTTGGGGTCGGATAACCAGAGGAATCTGCTGATCGTCTGAAGAGATCGTCGCCTTATAGTCAATCTGGCCGAGAAGCTGGGCAGCGGCAGCCTGGCCTCCGGGAGCCAGGACTAAGCCGACCAGGGGCCCGGTCCGTTTTACTGCCGCGTCCGGAAGTTTTTCCAGGACCGCGGCCTGTTGGCGGGCCATTTGCATGTTGGGGTAAGAAAAAATCGCGAGAGTGGCTTCGCCAGTGGACGTTCGGTAGCGTGCTGTCTCGCCTTCCGGCGCGAATTCGAAGTTTATCGCCGAGGCCGGAATTTGGGGGGCAGCGGCCTGAAGGCCAAGAGGGCCCAGAATATAGCGCTCGGAATGAGCCACTAGGTTCTTCGAAGGCAGATAGTTGCGCAGGGTGGGCAAAGCGGCATGGGACATCTTGGGAAGCGTCTCCACCAGGATGGCCAGGTTTTTTGGACAATTCCCAGTACAGGTGATCAGATAATTGCCCACTTGCACGGGTGGTTCGCGCATTTCCAACGAGGCCGCGTAGGCACCGGTGGAATCTTTGAACCGTTGCGCCGACACCGCGAATGGACCGTAGCTCGCTTCTTCCGCCTCCTCCCTGCCGTATTCATCGGGTGAAGCGGACACCTGGCTGGCTACTGGTTTGACGGATTTGCGTTCGTATTTCCCCAAGTGCTCCGGCCAAATGGCGGCGCTTGCCGACGCAATAAACAGAACGGCGAGAATCAGGCTCCGCAGCATTTCTTGTATTTCTTGCCGCTGCCGCAAGGGCATGGATCGTTGCGGCCGGCTTTCTTATCGGATATGGCCTGCTTCTTTTCCACCGACGTGCCGCTTCCTCCGGCGAATTGCAGTTCGGCCATTTCCTTTTCTTTCTTGCGTTGGATATTGCGCGTAAAATCCTGGACAGTAGCCTGCGCGGCCCGCCGCTGATCGCTCGATGCGCCCACCAGCGCTTCTTCGTCGGATTCTTCTTCCTCGTCTTCTTCGTCGGGCGAGAAAGGCAAAATGGGACGCGGCCGCCCACCCCCGCCTCCTGAGCCGTCGCCATCGCCTGAGCCGCCGCCCGGACCCGCACCGGGACCTCCGCTGGAGGTCACCTGCAGGAAGAACAGATACCGGATGGTCTCATCCTCGATGCGATCCATCATGTCCTGGAACAGCGTGAAGGATTCCTTCTTGTACTCGATCAGCGGATCTTTCTGCCCATAACCACGCAGCCCGATGCCTTCCTTGAGATGATCCATCGACAGTAGGTGATCTTTCCACTGGTTGTCGATGACGTTCAGCATCACCATGCGTTCGGCTTCGCGCATGTTCTCGGGGCCGATCAGTTCTTCTTTTTCGTTGTACCGGCGTTCCAGCAGATCGTTGATATGATCCTCGATCTCCTGGCGCGAGAGGCCGGCCAATTCCTGTGGATCGATCTTGACGCCGAACTGCGACAGCACGTCGGACTGGAGCCCCGCGAAATCGAAGGCACTGGGATGGGCGCGCTCCGGGCAGCGCAGATCGATAAAAGAACCAACGATGCCCCGGATGATCTCGACGGCCCGTTCTTTCTGTTCCTTGCCTTCCAGCAACTGGCGGCGCATGCCGTACACGGCCTGGCGCTGCTTGTTCATCACGTCGTCGTATTCGATGAGGTGCTTGCGGGCGGCGAAATTCTGCGCCTCTACGGCTTTTTGGGCCGCGGCAATCCGCTTGCTGATCATCTTGGACTCGATGGGGACGTCTTCCTCCATGCCCAACCGCAGCATGAGGTTCTGCATGCGCTCGCCGCCGAAAATACGCATCAGATCGTCTTGCAGCGAGAGATAAAAGCGCGATCCGCCAGGGTCGCCTTGCCGGCCGGCGCGGCCGCGAAGCTGATTATCGATGCGCCGGGATTCGTGGCGCTCGGTGCCGAGCACGTGCAATCCGCCGACAGCGACTACTTCATCATGCTCTACGGACGTCTCCTCCTTGAATCGGGTGAAGACGGTGTCCCAGTCCGCGCGCTCAGGCGTTCCAACAGCAGCGGTCTGCAGCGCGTCCGGATCCTTGTTCTGCTTCTTCAGATACTCCTTAGTGAGGAATTCGGGATTACCGCCCAGCAGAATATCGGTGCCGCGGCCGGCCATGTTGGTGGAAACCGTGATGGCGCCTTTGCGGCCAGCCTGCGCGACGATGAACGCTTCACGCTCGTGATTCTTGGCGTTCAAAACTTCGTGCTTCACGCCCATTTTCTTCAGCGCGTTCGAAAGCCGTTCTGACTTTTCCACCGAAATGGTGCCCACCAGCACGGGCTGGCCCTTTTCGTACAGTTCCTTGATCTCTTTGGCGGAGTTGCGGAATTTTTCATCCTCGGTGCGGTAAACGACGTCCTGAAATTCCTTGCGCAGCATCACGCGGTTGGTGGGGATCACCACCACGTCCAGGTTATAGATCTTCTGGAACTCGGCCGCTTCCGTTTCCGCGGTACCGGTCATGCCGGCCAGCTTTTTGAACATGCGGAAATAATTCTGGAAGGTAATGGTGGCGAGGGTCTGATTTTCGCGCTCGATCTTGACTGTTTCCTTGGCTTCGATGGCCTGATGCAGCCCATCCGACCAGCGGCGGCCTGGCATGACGCGGCCGGTGAACTCATCCACGATGATCACCTGGCCTTCCTGCACCAGGTAATCCTTATCGCGATGAAACAGCACGTGCGCTTTCAAGGCTTGTTGCACGTGATGCAGAATGCTCCAATTTTCCGGCTGGTAGAGATTGCCGCAACCGAGCAGCTTCTCCACTTTCGCGATGCCTTCTTCGGTGAGTGCGGTGCTGCGATGCTTCTCTTCAACCGTGTAATCGCCGGTAGTGTAGTTTTCGCCCGGCTCCTTGCCCTTAATCTCTTCGCCGCGCACCAATTTCGGGATGATGCGGTTGATCTTGTAGTATTTGTCGGTTGATTCTTCGCTGGGTCCGGAAATAATCAGCGGGGTGCGCGCTTCATCCACCAGGATGGAATCCACTTCGTCGACGATGGCGAAGTTGTGGCCGCGCTGCACGCAATCGTCGATGCTGAACTTCATGTTGTCGCGCAGATAGTCGAAGCCGTACTCGTTATTGGTGCCGTAGGTGATGTCGCAGGCGTAACTGGCGCGGCGCTCGTCGTCATCCAGATCATGCACGATGATGCCCACCGACATGCCGAGAAACTTGTAAATGCGCCCCATCCATTCGGCGTCGCGCTTGGCCAGGTAGTCGTTGACGGTGACCACATGCACGCCCTTGCCTTCGAGCGCGTTCAGATACACCGGCAGCGTCGCGACCAGCGTTTTTCCCTCACCGGTCCGCATCTCAGAGATCTTGCCACGATGCAGAACGATGCCGCCGATCAACTGTACGTCGAAGTGGCGCATATTAAGGATGCGCCGGCCGGCTTCGCGGCACACGGCAAAGGATTCGATCAGAAGGTCATCGAGCGGCACTCCGTTGGAGACGCGCTCTTTGAACTCGACGGTTTTTTGGGCAAGCTCGGTATCCGAGAGCTGTTGCATCGCGGGTTCGAGGTCGTTAATGGCCGCGACCAGGGGACGCATCCGCTTGGTTTCGCGTTCGTTCTTCGTCCCGAAGATTTTCGCGAGAATGGGATCGAGCATGAAGTGCCTGATATCATTTTAGCTGATCTAGCGTGTTTCGAGGATGCCGGCCAAAAGCCTTGATCGAAAGGTTCGACAAGGCCGTTCGGTGCGAACTCGACTGGCGCGCTCTATCTTGTCTACCGACTCGTACCCATAAGGCTACCCGCCACGAAGGTATCTACTCGTTTCCGAGTGAACCGGGATACCAAGCACACAACCGACCGTCAGAGCGCCCATTTGAGCAGTTGCCTCAAAGAACGGCGTTAGTGGGTAGAATCGTTCGAGCAATAGGTAAGAGATTCGGCAACGGCTTCGTGCAGATGGACTGATATATTTTCCTGCTTCGACATTTGCCGTAGCATCTCAATGGCGTCCTTTCGGCAGGTGATTCCGAGGCCTTTTATCGCCATCGACGCCAGGTCCTCATCCCGATCGTCCTTCGTCATATATTCTGGCCGCTCGTTCCACAATATTCTTGCTGCCCAGTGTGATGGTTTAAGTCCAGCAACTAGATAGTGGAACGCGGAGCAGCCAGGATGGACACATGATTCGTCGGCTGTCTCGGTCTCGGCCTTCTCGGGTAACTTCCGAACAAGATCGCCTAATGCCAGGAGCACATTCAGTTTGGCCCGGGACAGGCTCGTTGAGATCCCCCGGCGGGCGAGCCCGGACGTTTCTTTTCGGCAAGTGTAACGCCCGTTGTAGGTACAGCTCGGGAAGTCGCGAGCGCTTTCCAAAAAGTCGGCGAGGACTCTCGCGAGCGTAGAATCATAAGGGGAGATATAACCCAGAACCAGAACTGCACTGGGCCAGTACGCCTCCTCCTTCGAGTCGCGCAACATTTCGAGGACGGAATTAATCGCTACCTGATCGCCGATGAACCCGTCTGCTTGGGACCTTGGAAAAGCAGACATCATATTCCGAACCATTTGCTTCACGTCTTGAGAGACGAGCGGTCGGGGAGCCTTATAAAGCGCGTCGTCAGCAGTTCCAACAACAAAGCACATCGACAGGCAGATAAACCACGACACAAGTTTGATGTTCCGGACAACGATTGCGGACACTTTCTGAATTCGTGTGTTAGGAGTCATGGTCGGTTTTAAGGACAGAGATCGCCGCTTAACTTCCAGCGGCTGATGGGGCGCAAGTCTGTATAGGGTCTTGAACTGGTTTCCCGAAAAGACGATGCGTACTTGGGGAGGGTTAGCGGAGCGGCTACGACTACTGTAAGAAGGCTCTCTTTGCTCGACGCCAAGGAACCTCCTGGCCGACGAATCGGATGGGAGGAGTATAGTCCGCAATGTACAACAAAGCAAGCACTATATATATATTTTATATGCCAATAATAATTCATAAAGGCGCCACGGGCGCGGTGGACCGAAGGTATGACGTTCGAGGAGGCCCAGTGTTTCTCAAGCAGCTCAAAAGAAGCCTTCAAATGAAGCGCCTAGAATATGGATAGGGTTAGCACCACAACGTACAAACGTGGATTGAGTTGCCATTTGAGATAGCCGAGGCACGGTCAATTCGACCCTGCCTAAAGAGCTCCCGTCGAGTGGGTTCTCCCTTCCCGAGTCAATCAAATGCGCCCCATGGGCTGATGAGCTCGAAAAGGGCCCTCCGAATTTGACCGGAGCCAGGAAATGGAGACATTCGTCTGGATCGAGTTCACGTTGATTCGCGTATGATTCTTCATACATAATGTGATCCGCCTTGCTCTTTTCATGCAAATCATCTAGGTCAAGACAATGACCAAGCTCGTGGGCCCAGATAATAGCTTGCCGCGTGATCCAATCTTCATCCGGTTGTCCAGGCGCCGGCATGCCATCGGTGAGGACGACCAATATTATGTTACCAGGGCGGGCGGAGCAACCGTAGAATATGTGGCGGGGTTTTGGCCACCGATTCCCACAACCCTGAAGGGATTTCACGACATACAAGTTCCGCACTTCAGTCCCGGACCAGCGCCGATCCAAGAATTGATTGATTTCGGCGCGTGACATCCGTCCGGTGCGAGCCATTGTGGAGGAGCCTGTAATCGGAAGCTCGGTTACTTTGCCACGGTCCAAATGCAATCTGATCTGGCACTTGGGATTTCGGTGCCCGACGGATTTTGAGCAAGCGCCGCACAGCAGCCTCTGGGCTCGCCCTAGAATCCTTGCAGCCGTGGTGGCCGAAAGCTTCACATCGCGCTGTCTACTGACAGAGAACTCGTGTACAACTGCGCCGGCTGCGGCTGGCGCGACCACGAGTATCAAAAGTTGCGCTATAACGCATTTCATCACGAACGTGATCATCCAAGACCTCACACCAATATTCCGTTCACGCGTTAGTGAAACGCGTCGCCAATGGAGAATTTGCGGAGAAATGGTTAGTATAGTCGGGCCTTGCTCGGAACGTCAAGCGGAAAATCGGGCCGCAGGGGTGCGGCTCTCTCGGATGTTGCTTACAGTACCAGCCCAAGCTATTTTGAACATCGGTCCACCGGAAGGATTATTCTCGTGGACCTGCCACAAATAGGAGTTCTCCCTGGGAGTGATTTTGGTCGCCGGTACAACGAGTTTTTATTGAGAACTTAATTTAGTCTGATCGCTCCTTCCGATTTCGACCAGGAGCCAATAGAAGCCACTGCCGCTTCATAGTGTGTCTTCAGCGGAAATTGATCGCCAACGACGAATCGCTTGCTGACGCGCCGACGGAAACGGAAAGCGGAAACACGCCACGAGTGAGGAACGGATTACGTTACGAGATCTGTATGCGACGCCAACGGCGCCTGGAAACATCCGAAGCATCCATAGGTGTTAGACAAGGACGATCTAGACGCGCAATGAGCTTAGATCAGCTTAGCGGCGAGGGAACTCAGCTCGTGGCCGAACAACTTTGCCCGCGTATGAGTCGAGGCCGGCCTTGTTTTTAGATACGCACCAACGGTGGTAACTGCGCCTTTCAAAGGGGACGCCACATCCATTTCATTCACGCGCTGCTTCATGATTTTCAAGGAACCTGTACTCCGATGGCTCAAGTAGTTGCGCGTTGCGATCAAAAGATCTACAAATCTTCGGTCTAACTCCGCAAGTGAGAACTTGATTGCGTGGGGAGCCGAAAGGAACTGCGTCGCCCTCTTCGCCAATGACTCCGCCGAGTCGGCAGTGACATTCCATCCGTCCGGATCGACCATCAACTCGATCTGGGCGCGGGTAAGGATTGGAGGCACTTCAATCGTCACCCACCTTGCAAACAATTTGCTCCTCGACTCGATGCCTTGAGTGACCCGATTGTGATGAAATCCAACACACGCCTCCGAGTTTTCTTCGATATAGGAAATGATGAGATCATGGATAAACGCTTCCCACATGACAGCCAGCGCAAGGACGCATTGCTCCGCAAGCATGCTCTCCAAGGACTGCTGCCTCTTTTTTTGATAGACCGCTAGGACGAGCTCGTCATACAGGTTCAGCGAATAACCGATCCGCTTCCGGAATGTCGCGATGACCTGCACTGGCCTTGGCATTCACGCCCGCTCAAAGATGTTTGGCAAAGATGTCTCGCAAGAGTTCCATCCTACGTTTTCGTTTCGCGATCTTATTGCCGCCTTCGATTATCGTCGTGTAATACTCCTGCGACATACCGGTGAGCTCCTCGGCCGGGGCCTCCAGCGCCTTTGACAGCTTCACAAGGTCCTTCGCCGCGTCGCTCAGATCAAGCGGCCTGCTAGCAGCGAGCTTCAATTCATTGACTGCAGCGAAAAGTGCGTAGAAGTCGGATTTATTCCTAAGGCGTGTGTCCCTAATGGTCTCTTTGATCGATTCCATGGCGGCCACAACGTGCCTGAATCGCGAGATGGATCGCGATTTTTGAGGAAAAACAACATCGTAGTCTGAGTAGAATTTGTCGAGGCTCTTTTGCTGATCTTGGACCCCGTCGACCACGACAACGAATAGTTCGCTTATAAATTCGGAATCCTTCATTCGCTGGGAGTCCCGCCGTGTGAACAGACTGATCTCGTCCCAAAACTGCTCTTTCGTCAGGGTCTCAACTGCGTCATTGAACTCGCCGAAGTATTGGGAATGCCGCAGTTCCTGGGCATTCAGCGATTCAACGACGTAATTCAGACGCCGGAAGAGTGCCTGAATCTCCTGTGCGCCTTTGCCCCGCAATTCCTGGACGGCGATTGGATAATCCCAGATCACATTTTGGAGAGAGTCGGGAAGCTCGGAATACTTTTTACCAATGTGCCTCTTGTACAGGTCAGAGACGGGATAGGACTTCGCCGTCGTGGCGATCAGCGGCCACGCATTGTTGAGAAATTCAAGGATGGCCCGAAGCCGCTGCTGGCCATCGACGACTTCGTACAATGTCTTCTTTTCGCGCCCAAGCCCTTCCGTCTTGATATTGATGTAAACCTGGGGAATAGGGCAACCGAAGATAATGCTATCGATCAGAAAGCATTTCTGCCCGATAGACCAGATCGGGTTCCTTTGATATTTTGGCGTGAGGATGAGCGTCTTCTTCTGCTCTTCTCCATAGAACCAGCTCACGGCAAGTGTATTCGGCTTCGGCGGATCGGGCATGTTCTGGCGGACGCTGAAGCGCCCCACCCAGCTTAGCACCCGGCCCGGTGCAGTCCCGCGCGGCGTCCAAGAGCGTCTCGTGATCGAGGTCGTCAGGACCAAGCGGCGCTCCCCTGATCTAAAGGGGCGAATATGATTCGTACGGGTTATGCAGTCGAGTAGCAGTCTCTTGAGGTTGTGTGCGTGATTCGCGTTACGCCAGTGCCGCTTTACAATACTCCAAACACTTCGCCACTTCCTGCTCGGACGTCCCTTTGCCTTCGTATTCGTATTCGATAAACGCTGGGATTGGGTAGCGCTTTGTCTTGAGCAGCGCCAGCACTTCCTTGATCGGCGTGTCGCCTTCGCCCCACGGCACATTTGGCCCGTCGTTCTTCTTGCGATCTTTCAGGTGCAGCAGCACGATCTTCGAGTGGTTCTTCTCGATGAAATCCACGGGATCGAATCCGGCGGCCGTGAAATGGCCGATGTCCAGGTTGATTCGATAGTACTTCGACATTTCGAGCGCCTTCGCGAAACTCTCGGGCGTGCAGAATTGATTTGGATCTTTGGTATCCGAATGGCCGTGCATGGCCACGATCATTTTGTGTTTTTCGGCGAAAGGAACCACTCGCTTGGCCGCTGTCAAAGTGGTGGATGCAGTGATGATGCCGACGCCCAACGCTTTGGCCATCAGAAAACCGCGGTCGATCTCTTCGTCCTCGAATTGGTCCTGAAAGCTGAAATTGTATGCGTAGAGACGAACGCCGGCGTCGTCAAACTTCTTCCTCACGTCCACGAAAAACTGAAGCGGGACGCTCAGCCTCCAGGCCCGCACCTTGTCGTTGTAAGCCTTGAACGCCGCGCGCGTTTCCTCTTGGGTACGCTTGACGCCCGACGGTGGGCGGAATATGGAAATGAGCGCCTGAACTCCGCCGGCTTCGATGTGCGGGGAAAACAGCTCGCATTCACCCAACTGATCGGCCACCATGGCCTGGATCGCGTCGTCGAGTCCCAGATCGCGGAAGCTATAGGACTGCACGCCGAGCCGTACGCCCGCCACTTTGGAATTTATGTCCTTGGCCGCGAGGCGCGAGAGCGGAACCGCTGCAGCGGCCATCCGCGCGAAATCTCTTCTCGAATAACTCATGTGAGTTTCTCCTGACTTATTCCGATCCAGGCAGAGTGAACGCGTACAGCAATATGTCTCCAAGTTTGTCCCCTCGCTGACGCGCGGGGCTACCTGGCAGTATTGTAGCCCCGCGCGTGAGCAAGGGGACAGCTAATCCACTTACTCCACTGACTTGGCCGGCTTCGCGTAATAGTTATTTAGAAACTCGTACCGGTCGCGATGAGCTTCCGGAGCCGAATGGGCATCCACATCCAGATGCATCACGGCATAGCCGTCTTGGCTATCGTTCCGGGGCCATTTGGGCAGCCCTGGTCCATTGGGATCGCCGGTCTTTGCAAAGTTGCTCCAATAAGTTTGTATCAAGTCTGAAAGCTTGTAATCTTCGGGCTGCCAGTTGTAACCCTTGAGCGAATCGAGAGCACCGAAAACATACTCGATTTCGGAGGCATGCACGGCTCCGAAAAGGTTCTCTGCAACTCCTTGGAACTTGGTCTCGGGAGCAGCGGGACGAACACGGCTGAAGATGTATTCATAAACAGGCTTGCCACCGGTCTTGCGTTGCATCTCAATCCATTTCCAGGTTCCGAAAACGATAAATTGATCGCTCGCAAGATCGATGGCGGAGGCCAGACCTTCCTGGTCCGAACCCGCCGCGTAGAGCTTCAAAACCGCGGCTTCGTCGGCCGGGAATTTCTGATGAACCTGCGCGCGGAACTTTTCCGCCGTGGTCTTCGCCATAACGGCAGGGAACGACATCTCCTGAGCGTTCCAGCCGGCCATCAACGGTACGTGGCTCTGTTTGCCGGCGGCATAAATCTCCAGGGCGGACGTGGGCATGAAATATCCATCAATGTTCGGGCCGAAACGATAGTCGCCGCCCGATTTCGATGCCGCCAGCAGCTTGTCGGCTGGTATTGCGCGCATCTCCGCGATGGAGGACGCTTTCTGCGCGGTTGCGAACTTGGCTCCATCCTCTTCCGTTTTCGAAACCGCCATTGCCGCCAGCGTGCTGCCGAAAAACGCTCCGCTCTCTCCGATGGCGCGCGCGAACAACCCTTTCGCTAGCGGCGAGGCCATTTGCGCGCTCACCGAGAACGAGCCCGCCGATTCGCCAAAGATGGTGACCTTGTTCGGATCTCCGCCGAAAGCAGCGATATTCTGGCGCACCCACCGCAGGGCTTCCAACTGGTCCATCAGGCCGTAGTTACCGGAGGAATTATGGCCGGATTCCTTGGTCAGTTCCGGATGGGAGTAGAAACCAAAAACCCCGAGCCTGTAATCCATGCTCACCACCACGACGCCTTTGGCCGCCAATACCTCGCCATTCTGCCGCGCTTCGGAAGTTGCGCCGGCTTGAAAGCCACCCCCGTAGATCCACACCATCACCGCCAGCTTGTCGTGCGGGGATTTGGCAGGCGTCCAGACGTTCAGGTGTAGACAATCCTCGCTCATTCCATTGTCGTGAAACACCATGTCGCCGAAAACATTGTTCTGCATGCAGCGCGAGCCGAAATGGTCCGCTTTTTGCACGCCAGTCCAGGCCGGTACAGGCTGAGGCGCCTTCCAACGCAGATCGCCGACAGGGGGAGCGGCATAGGGGATACTCAGGTAAGCGCGGACGCCTTTCGTTCCCGTGGTTCCCTCCACTACGCCGCTCGCGACATGAATTTGATCGGAAGGCGCGGCCGGTAGTGCGGCAGTGAGAACCGTGAACAGGACCGCACCTAGAGCAATCCTGGAGAACCCAATGATGTGTCTTCGCCTTTGCATCTTCACATCATATGGCAAATCGCGGCGCCGATACTGGATCTTCTAGCTCTGCAGGATGCCGACTCCATCGGCCTCAACCCGGTTCCGCCCGCTGTTCTTGGCTTTCGAGAGGACGGCATCGGTACGGGCTATGAGCTCTTCCCCAGACTCGCGTTCCGCTAAAGTGGCTACCCCGAAGCTGATAGTTATTCGCTCGGGGCCGGAAGGGATATGAACAGCCGCAACCTGTCTCCGCAGCCGCTCAGCAATCGCAACGCCATCGCTGCACGTCGTTCCTGGAAACATTAAGGCGAACTTTTCGCCACCGAATCTCGCGGCCACGTCATAAGTGCGCACCTGGCCTCCGAAAACTCTGCCGAGTGCTGCCAGGGCTTGATCGCCCACGCCGTAACCATAGGTATCGTTGACCTGGTTAAAGTGATCGATGTCGGCAAGAATCAGCGTCAACGGTTGATGTTGACGATTTGCGCGAGCTATCTCACGCGCAAGTAGCTCGTCAAGCGTCCTGCGGTTGGTGAGGCCCGTCAATGCATCGGTTCTGGCGATGCGCTCGATGGTGTGGTTGGCTGCCTCAAGTTCCTTGTCCTTGCGAGCCAGCTCACGTGCCATCGCTGCCAACTGATTGGTCAGCACTTGGCGCTCGGCTTGTAAACGGAGAGGGTTTCGCTCTTCGATCGCACCCAGCAGCAGAAATCCTCCCGCGCAATCCACCAGGCTGGCCTCGACGGTCACTGGGTTTTTCGGACCATCGTTTAGATTCAGATGGAAGGGGCCATCGCCTCGAGCGGCAGGATCGGACAGCCGTAATCGAAAGGATTCAGCGTCTGAAACAGTGAGATAATCCCAGATCTTTGGCGCGCCGGCACTGGCCGGATCGTGGGGGAATATCCGATTCGCTGCGAGGTTACGAAGATGAATGGTCCCGTCACATCCAACGAGAAGCGCAAAGACGGTATCAGAATCCAGGAGCCAGCGCGAGAGCGTGGCCGTCTGGCTGCCTAGAGCGTCACTGAAACTGCTGGGGATATTCAATGCGATTGCCCACCATCACGTACCGAGCTATAGCTCGGAGATAATACTCTGGTGGCTAACGCCGAATAATTCTCTCAGGATTATCTGCGGGGGACGGTCAGTCGTAGCGCAGCACCACCATCGGATCCACTCGCGAGGCGCGGCGCGATGGAATATAGGCGGCCGCGAGACCGGCAGCTACAACCAACGCGGCGATCGCGATGTATGTGAGCGGGTCCTGCGCCTTGATTCCGTAAAGAAAAGACGCAATCCAACGCGAGGCCGCTAACGACACCGGGATTCCCACCAGCACACCGAGCGAAACCATCCGCAGCGTATCGCGCATCACCATGCCGACCACTTGCGTGCGCGCGGCTCCCAGCGCCATTCGGATGCCGATTTCGCGGGCCCGTTGCGCTACCGCATTGGCCAGGACGCTGTACAAACCCACCATGGCGAGCACAATCGCCAGCGCGCCCAGAATGGTGGACACCATGGCCAGCATCCGCTCAGTGGAGATCCTCTCGCCGATCTGCGCATCCAGCGTCCGCATTCCGTACAGCGGGACGGAGCGATCGGCGGCGCGGGCTTGAGCGCGTAGCTGATTGAACACCGGGGCGGGATCGCCGGCCATCCGCACATGCAGGGTCGCCGATCCGAAGTCGCCTTCGAGCAACGGCACATAGAGGATTTCCTGCTTGGCTTCGCGCAGATCGCGATAGATGGAGTCGCGAACCACGCCGACTACTTCGGTCTCATGGCCATCCAGCGCCCCCGCCTTGAAGCGCTGCCCGATGGGATCGCGGCCGGGCCAGAATTTCTTGGCCATCTGCTCGTTGATCACGGCGACGTAAGGCGCGCCTTCGCGATCGCCGCGCGTAAACTCACGCCCCCGGACCATGGGAGCGCCGATGGTAGCGAAGTACCCCGGACCAATCGCGTTCACATAGGTCATGACGACTTCCTTGGGCCGTGTCGGATAACCGGGAACGTCCACCGAGGACATCTGCAAAGTCCCGGAGAGTGGGCTGACCTCGGCCGCGCTCACCGCCCGCACTCCGTGAATGGTTTCGGCGCGACGCATCAGATCTTCGAGCAATGCATGAGCCCGTGCCGGCGTATAGTGATTGACGTTGGTGTTTATCGTCGCCACTGCGACATTCTCGGGCTGAAAACCTATAGGGACGGACCGAAGATTGTGCAGGCTGCGCAACAGGAGTCCCGCTCCCACCAGTAGAGTTATCGAAAGAGCTACCTGAATAACGACCAGCGTTCCCGCCAGCGCTCCGCGCCGCCAGCCGCCGCCCGTGCTGTCCGTCTTGAGTACAGGGCCCACGCCCGCCTTTCCCGATTCGAGCGCCGGAGCGATCCCGAAAAGCAGAACCGTAAGGCACGCCACCGCCAACAAGAACCCGAGCACTGCGAAATCCGGACGCACGTCAATCTGGCTGCTCTCGGGCGCGAGTTGCAGCAAAAGATCGGAGATCCAGATCGAGAGCAGCAGACCGCCAGCGGCGCCACCAATCGCGAGTAACGAACTCTCTGCGAGTTGCTGTCGAATGAGTGACCAGCGGCTGGCTCCTAGCGCCAGACGGATTGCGATCTGTTTGCGTTGCCCGGAAGCTCGCGCCACCAGCAGACTCGCCACATTGGCGCACGCTATCGCCAGCAGCAAGCCCACCAGGAACAGCAAGAACAGCAGCGGGCGCTCATAGCCGAATCGCAGATTGTCGAATCCCTGTTTCCCCTCCGCCACCAGCAGACGGGAGCGCGGGCCGGGGGCGGTATGCCGGCTGGACATCTCGAATGTGAACTCCTGCTTGGCGATCGGAAGTCCGGCGAAGCGCGAATCCAGAACCGCCTGGGCCTGGGCCAGCGTGACACCGGGTTTTCTCCGGCCTACTAAACTGAGGTCGGGCGGGTTGGAACTGATCTGTGCGGCCATCGCTAGCGGTACGTATACCTGAGCGTGCGTGCCCTGCTCGGTTCCATCAAAGCCCGCGGGTGTCACGCCTAGAATCGTGTACGGCCGCCCGTTGATATCCACGTTTCGTCCGACGACGTTGGGCGCCGATCCGAATCGGCTCTGCCACAGTCCATAGCTGATAACGCACACGGGATGGCCACCGAGATCGTGATCGGGTGCGATCAGCCGTCCGATGCGAGGCCGCACGCCCAGTAGCGGGAAATAGTTGCCTGAGACAAGCTCACCGGGGATTCGCTCGGTGGCCTCTTCGCTCGCCAGGTTGATCTTGGTTGAAGACACTGCCGCAAGTCCCGTCAGGACCTCGGGAGCGTCGCGCAGCGCCAGGTATTCCTGGTAACCCATTTCGTCAAAGATGTTTCCCTTCTTCGAGGCATAGCGGAGCAACACCAACTCGTTCGGCTTTTGAACCGGCAGGGACCGCAAGATCACTGCATTGGTGAAGGAAAAAATCGCGGTGGTGGCGCCGATCCCCAATGCCAGCGAGGTGATCGCCACGGCCGCCACTCCGGAGGAACGGCGCAAAGTTCGAAGAGCGTAACGAAAATCGTTCATGCTTCCCCCCAGTATCTCTAAGGAGAACAGACGAAGAAGCCCGGTATTGGTAAGCAACGGCAAAGTAGTAATGAATGTAAAATGACGCAAAGGCCGCGTTTGAAACAATGCACTACGTGATTGTCGCGATTGTCGCGATTACGATTGGCACCGTCACTGCGGTTATCACAGATGGGATCGAGCACGTACGGTGGATATCCGTTTTGCTTGGCCTCGTAGCGGGAGCTCTGACATTCGGTCTGGGCGTCACGAAGACGAGTCTCGATATCATCGACAAGCGGCTGGACATTCGGAAGAAGAAGAGGGACGAAGAGAAGTCAAATGCCAAAATCATTACCCCGACTGAGGAGCAAATCAAGGCCTATGGCGGGGTCGTCTATCGGCAAGTCACACGGAATGCCCGCGAAATCGTAAATCAGCAGGAGCGCATTGTGTCTGCCGTAGATTTCGTGGTGCACGTACAAGAGGAACGATCCCCTGACGAACCAGAGTCGAAATAGGAGATGTTAGTCTCCCATTGCCGATGCTGAATCTGCTCGAGTCCCTTGCGTCTCCCTGGAAGCACTCACGTTCTCAAGTGCCGGCATCAGCAGTTCTTTCACTATATTCTGCGATTCGTCAATCGCTGCAATTACGCGCCCAGCCTTCTTTTCCTTGATGGCCCAGTCGAAAAGGGTGAGCGCATTGTTAAAAAAATCTTTTCGAGTCCTGAGCTTAGTTTCGGCCATGCGCTTGTCAAGCTCTGCCACTTGCTCGTCTGGCAGGTCGAGTTGGATCCTGACCATCGTAGTTCTCCAGTTCGAAACGGAAGCATCCGTGTTCTACTCATTATTTACTCATAGAAATGATAGCTTGTCAATTATAATATGGAACTGGTTGGCGTACATACACTTACGACGCGATGGTCCTCCGCCTGCGGTTCGATGCCCTTGAATTATTCCTTTGTCAGATCTGCAAGATCTTCCGGACCTCGGCGTTCGGATCTTCCACCACCCGGCTCGCGACATCGAAGAGCATGGTGGCGCGTTTTTCCGATGTCTAGGCTGGCCAATCTGGAGACTCTTGGTATTCGGGCTTCCGCTGCGGGCGAAGGCTTGCCATGCATCACTCATTTGCCCGGGCGTAATCGGCCAGGTCGCCGCGGTTGAGCAAAAACCGCGCGATGGCGAAATTGCCCGCCACCAGGGCCCGGTTGACCGAGGGCCTTGCCGCCGTTTACTTCGGAGCCAACTCCGTCGCATCGGCTTTGAACCTTCTCCAGCAGCGCGACCTCCCAAAGAATCATTCACACTCTAAACTACACCGCTCCAGTTCCACCGTAAAACCGGACATTTCTACTTGGCGTTGACAGAGGGAAGCTGCGGAAACCGGCGCATGTTACACTCGTCATCGCCATGGCAAATTTCTACGAAGAATTCAAGATAAAGGGCCAGGACCTGGTTGACAAAGTAAAGAGCATCTTGCATGAGGGCAATGTCCGGAGGATTATTCTGAAGGACGAAAAAGGACACACCTTTCTCGAGATCCCGTTGAGCATTGCCGCAGTGGGCGTGGTGGCCGCGCCACTGCTGGCGGGACTCGGCGCCATTGCGGCGCT
>PMOK01000285.1 GCA_003162425.1 Bryobacterales bacterium
CAAAGCCGCCAGGAGCTGGCCGCCATGTGGGACGGTGTGGAATTGCCGAAGGTGATGCATGGCCGCTAAATTTCCCCGGCTCATCGTGCTGCTGTTTCGACTGCGATTCCTCCGTCCCGCCGAATTCGCTTTAGGTGACCTGATGGAGGAGTGGAACGCCGGTTCCGGATCGCGCCGCTGGGTGTGGCGGCAGGCTCTCAGCATGTTTTGGCCGGGAACAGGCAGCGCTCACAATGCGTATCCACAAAAGGAAAACAATATGAACATCATTTCCGCCTTTTGGAGCGATCTTCGTTACGCGGCGCGAACTCTGCGTAAGAATCCGGGCTTCACCTTCGTAGCCGTGCTCGCTATTTCGCTCGGTATCGGCGTCAATACGGGCATCTTCACGGTGTTGAACGCAGTCGCATTGCGGCCCCTGCCGGTGCCGGGCGCGACCGATATCGTCAGCGTTTATCAGACCATTCGCGGATTGAAGAGTCGCAACGCCCATGGCGCCCCGAGTCTTTTCTCCTGGCCGGAATACAAGAGTTATCGCGACAACAATCACGTTCTGTCGGGATTGGTGGCGTATGAACCCTTCCTTGACGTGACGCTCGGGGGCGAGCGGCCTCTGCAGCTTTTCGGACAGCTCACGTCCTGCAACTATTTCGATGTGTTAAACGAACCGCCCGCGCTGGGGCGAGCATTCTCGGCGTCCGATTGCGCGGTAGCCCGCGAGGGCGCGGTGGCGGTGCTGAGCGACAGCCTGTGGCGGACAACATTTGCGGCGGATCCAGCGATCGTGGGCCGAAAGATCGCATTAAATCGCCAACCCTTCACTGTCATCGGTGTTGCGCCTGTGGGTTTTCAGGGTACGGAGCCGATGGCTTCTGCATTCTGGGCGCCAGTGACCATGCAGTTCATGTTGGAACGGGATATCGATTGGTTTGAAAAACCGAATATCAGCTGGCTGGTGCTCCTAGGCCGAACCAAACCTGGCGTTTCGCGCTCACAGCTGCGCGCCGATATGGCGGTGATCGCGGGCCGGATCGATCAACTGACTCCGGGCCGCAAAACCACGCTCCAGATCGAGACTGGCACATTTCTTTCGATGCCGGAGGAGCGTAAGTATGTAACGGCGGTTGGGGCCGTGCTTTTGTCCGCGGTTGGAATGGTGCTGCTGATTGCCTGCGCTAACGTCGCCAATCTGCTGTTGGCGCGAGCCGCAGGGCGGCAGAAAGAAATCGCCATTCGTCTATCGGTGGGCGCAAGTCGCGGACGGCTGATCCGTCAATTGCTGACGGAAAGCATGCTCATTGCTTTGCTGGGTGGGGCATTGGGATCGCTGATCGCAGTCTGGTCGTTCGAAGCGATTGTCGGGTTCGTTTTCTCGCATCTTCCCCACGACGCTCCTCCGGTTGCTGTCGGCGTGGGGCCGGATATCCGAGTTCTTGGCTACGCCGTGCTTCTTACGCTGATCACGGGAATTGTTTTTGGATTGATTCCGGCATTGCAGGCGTCGCGGCCGGACGTGAACGCCGCGCTCAAACAATCAGGAACCGATGGCAAAACTGCGGATGGCTTCCTGCGCCACGCATTAGTTGGCACGCAGGTCGCGGTTTCCATGGTTCTGCTGATAGCAGCGGGATTGTTGCTGCGCGGGCTGTATCTGGCGCAGACCATAGATCCGGGTTTCGAGATGAAGAACGTCGCTGCCGTTTCCTTCGATCTTCGAGGGCAGGGGTACGACGCTGCGCGCGCAGGTATCTTCCAGCGACAGGTGATGGATCGCCTGGCCGCCCTACCGGGCGTCGAAACAGTGGCGCAAGCCGGGAACACGCCGCTCAGCGATAGTCACCGCGGTACGATGTTTTCGCTTCCGGGGCAGGCCGACAAATATCAAGTGGAATTTAATGAAGTTTCGCCGGACTTCTTTTCGCTACTGGGCGTTCCCATTGTTCGGGGGCGCAACTTCACCTCGACCGAGGCGCGGCCCGGCGCGGCCCTTGCAATCGTCACGGAATCCACCGCGCTGCGGTTCTGGCCGAATCAGGACTCCATTGGCAAAATTCTCCGCATGGAGGGCGAGAGTGACATGCAGGTGATCGGAGTAGCCAAGGACGCGCAGGTCTCGCATCTTGCCAAGTCCGACGAAACCTATTTGTATCTGCCAGCGGGTCCGAAGGAGCAAATACGCATGAAATTGTTGGTACGTGGCGCCGACGCATTCGCCTCTACTACGACGGGGATTCAAGCGGCGATTCATTCCCTCGATCCCGGACTGGTAGTGGACGTCGCCAAGCTGGAAGACAATCTCGAAGTCTGGCGCGCTCCGTCGCGCATCGTCGCGATTCTCGCCGGATCGCTAGGCGCGTTGGGAATGCTGCTGGCGTGTATCGGCGTGTATGGCGTGGTGTCTTACGCGGTCAGCCGCCGCGTACGGGAGATCGGCATTCGCATGACGCTGGGCGCAGACGCGCGAGAGGTGAAGCGCCTGATTCTGCGGCAAGCCATGCGGCCGGTAGTGATTGGAGCGCTGGTGGGTATCGCAGGCTGCGCCGCGGTGTCCCAAGTCCTGAATAGCATGCTATTCGGAATCAGCCCGCACGACCCGGTGGCGTTCGTGACTGTACCACTCGTGTTGTTGGCGGTAGCTCTCGTGGCGAGCTACATTCCCGCGCGCCGCGCAACCCAGGTGGATCCGATGGTGGCCTTGCGCTATGAGTAGGTGATGCATGATCCGTAAATTTCCGCGGCTCATCCTGCTGCTGTTTCGCTTGCGATTCCTGCGCTCCGCCGAGTTCGTTTTAGGCGACCTGATGGAGGAGTTCAACACCGGAACACGCTCGCGCCGCTGGTTGTGGCGTCAGACGTTCAGCATGATTTGGCCGCGAGCGAAGAGATCGCACGCCGCGTATCCCGACCGGAGAAACAACATGTACCTCACTTCCTTTTGGAACGACCTTCGCTACTCCGCGCGAACGCTACGCAAGAATCCGGCGTTCACCGCTGTAGCAGTACTCGCCATCGCGCTCGGCATCGGCCTCAATACGGGTATCTTCTCCGTGTTGAATGGCATCGCGCTCCGGCCTCTTCCAGTTCCTGGATCCAACAGGATAGTCAGCGTGTACCAGTTTATTAGTGGGCTGGGCAGCCGCAACGTGTACCAAAGCGAAAGCTATTTCTCCTGGCAGGAGTACGAAAACTACCGCGACAGCAATCACGTGTTTTCCGGACTCCTCGCTTACCAACCGTTCGTCTCGGCAACGCTCGGAGGCGACCGGCCGCAGGAGCTCAAGGGCCAACTCGCATCCTGCAATTACTTCGACGTATTGAATTCGCCGCCCGCGTTGGGGCGCGCTTTCGCAAAATCCGATTGCGCCAGCATGGAAGCTGGCAGCGTCGTAGTGCTCAGCAATGACGTATGGCGCAATAAGTTCGGCGGCGATCCCGCGATCATAGGACGACGGGTTATTCTGAATCACCAGCCATTCACTGTGATTGGCGTCGCACCTGCAGGTTTTCAGGGCACCGAGCCTTTTGCTGCTGCTTTCTGGGCGCCGTTAGCGGTGCAGCCGCTTCTCAGCCACGGGCAGAACCTCGCGAAGGAAAATACTTTCTGGTTAGCGTTGTTGGGACGAGCCAAGCCAGGCATTTCGATGGATCAGGTTCGCGCTGATCTTGCCGTGATCGCGGGGCGGATCGATCAACCGACACCTCCACGCAAGACCTCGATCCAGATTCAAACCGCTACGCTCCTGTCCATGCCGGAAGAACGAAGCGCCGTCGGCGCCGTGGGGACGGTTCTGCTTCCGGCCGTAGGAATGGTGTTGCTGATCGCGTGCGCGAATGTGGCCAACCTGCTTCTGGCGCGCGCGGCCGGGCGTCGAAAAGAAATCGCCATCCGGTTATCCGTGGGCGCGACCCGCGGCCGGCTGATCCGTCAGTTGCTCACCGAAAGTCTGCTGATCGCGCTGCTGGGCGGCGTTCTGGGATCGCTGATCGCGGCTTGGTCCTTCGGCGGGATTCTACAGTTGGTGATAGCGCAAGCGCCGGGCGAATCTGTTGCACTTTCCGTGAACGTCCGTCCTGACCTTCGTGTTCTGGGATTTTCGCTCGCGCTCTCGCTCGTGACGGGAATTGTTTTCGGTTTGGCACCGGCTTTGCAAGCCTCGCGTCCGGACCTGAACACGGCGCTCAAGGATTCGGGCACCGCGGGCGGAACTCAGGCGGGCACGGGTGGTTTCCTACGCCACACACTGGTTGGCGCGCAAGTTGCCGTCTGCATGGTGCTCTTGATCGCCGCGGGGTTATTGCTGCGAGGGCTGTACGTAGCGCAGACCATCGATCCCGGCTTTCGAATGCAGAACATCGCAAGCGTTTCTTTCGACCTTCAAAGTCAAGGTTACGACGATCGGCGCGCCGCTCTATTCCAGCGGGATCTGCTGCAGCGCCTGGCGGGCCTGCCCGGTGTGGATTCCGTGGCCCACGCGGGCGAGATCCCACTCAGCGGCAATCTACGCGGCAATTCTTTTACACTCCCCGGCCAGCCCGGCGATCACACTGCCGATTACAACGCAGTGTCGCCCGAATACTTTTCGTTGTTGAGAATTCCGATCGTGCGAGGACGCAACTTTACCGAGAATGAGACTCAGACGGACGCTCCGGTCGCGATCCTCTCCGAAAGCACGGCGCGCGCGTTATGGCCCAGCCAAAACCCGGTGGGCAAGGTTATCCGTTGGGGCCGAGAGCGCTCGCTCGAGGTGATCGGCATCGCGAGGGACGCGCAGGTGGCCCATTTGACCCAGCCCACTGAGACTTATGTCTATCTGACGGCCGGTCCCCAAGAACAAATGTTCTTGAAATTGTTAGTACATGGTTCAGACGGATTTGGCTCCATGGCGAAAGGCATCCGTGCGACAATTCATACGCTTGATCCCGATTTTGTCGCGGATGTCACCCGCCTGGAGGACAATCTCGAATCCTCGCGCGCTCCGTCGCGCCTTGTCGCGATTCTCGCCGGATCGCTAGGCGCGTTGGGAATGCTGCTCGCGTGTATCGGAGTGTACGGCGTGGTGTCTTACGCGGTGAGCCGCCGCGTCCGCGAGATTGGCATTCGCATGACACTGGGCGCCGATGCGCGCGAGGTGAAGCGCCTGATTCTGCGGCAGGCCATGTGGCCGGTTGTGATTGGCGCCCTGGTCGGGATTGCAGGCTGCGCCGCGGTGTCCCAAATCCTGAAGAGCATGCTATTCGGAATCAGCCCGCACGACCCGCTGGCATTCGTGGTCGTGCCGCTGGTCTTGTTATCAGTAGCTCTCCTGGCGAGCTACGTTCCCGCGCGCCGGGCTACCAAAGTGGATCCGATGGTGGCCTTGCGCTACGAGTGATTCCTAATCCAGGATCGGAACGTGATTCAGATGCTCCGTTCGATGCGCGGCGTAGGCGGTTGGGCTGAGGCCGGAAAAAGCCTTGAAATCGTGGATGAAATGGGCTTGGTCGAAATAGCCGCTATCCAACGCCACGCCGGTCCAGTCTACTTCGCGTCCCGTCCTGATCCGGCGAAGCACTTTCTGGAAGCGCTGGACACGGCAGAACAATTTCGGCGTCAGCCCAACCTGGTTGTTGAAGACGTCGATAAAACGGCGGGAGCTGAGGCCAATCTGGCCGGTAACCTGGGCGATGGAGGCAGAACTCCGCCGGCTTCCAAATTCATTCAACGCAAAATTGACCGCCGGATGCCGCAAGAGGGGCTTGCTAGCATGAGCCAGCAGACTCTCTTCCAGGATCTGAAACTTAGTCTCAGGCGTAGGCGCTTCGAGTAAACGATCCCGCAGCTCGAATGCGGCGGTTCCCCACAACAAATCCAACGACAAATGTTGATTGTGAAACTCGCCGGCAGGTAAATTGAAAAACGGGAATGCGCCGCCCGGTTTGAAATGGGCCCCGATCACGGATCTTTGTTCGGCGGTGTCGAGCACGAAAAACTCCGACTGCACGCCCACCAGGATTGCCCCGCGTGTAGTCTGGAACTGGCTGGTATCCCTCCGATCGTACACCCGCGCCTGATCCTCCCTCAGGTTGATCACCAGTTCCATGCAGCCATTCGGAAGGAGGCGCTCTTTGTCGTGGGGCTGGCTGTAGCCTTCGTATAGCCAAAGAATGTCAACGAAGTCGGAAAGAGGCGGCTGGGGAACGTAGTGGCGTACCAGCATTACTACTATCACAGCAGACCCGCAGGCGGATCACAAGCGGTGGCCTTCACGTGCGCGATTTGGCCCAATGGGGTATGCACCTGCTTATTACCAAAGGGATTACCTATGGCATTCGGCGTGCTGTTGCACGACCCGAGAACGGGAGCGACGTCAGTCCAAGTGTGTAGTGAATGTACGCGTCTTCAGAAATCCTATCAGCAAGCCGCCACTGAACTGTTAGCCGCCCAGTGCGAACTCGCACGCTATAAGTCTCCCACCGAAGCTGACGATGCTTTGCGGCTCTGGAAGATCTGCGAGGCCGCTCTCAAGGCATCGTGGAAGCTTCGCGAGGAATCCAGCCAGCACGCTGCTTCCCACCTGGAGCTCTCCGTCTCCACCGGCGTCTAAGCAGCGTTGGCGTTATCCGACTGCGTTGATCAGTGTCTTGTCCATTTCATCCACGGTTTTAAACACTTTGGTATTAGCGTCAAAGCTGTTTTTGGCTTGCGCCATAGCTACTGCGGCCGTGCTTAATTCCGCTGTATCCTGGCCGCTTGGAGAAGGAAGGGTTGCTCGCGTGATATTGCTGGCCGCTTGATTGAACTGCGCTGCCGAGTGAAGCAACCCGTCCAGGGGTTGTATAAGTCCTAACATGGAAACCTCCACGTAGACGATCTCGTCTGCGATTTATTTGAACTAACTTGTCTGCTTGACTTCCTCTTCGGCAGGCTTGGAGATTTCTTGAGCCATAGCGCGCTTGAGTTCTTCGATTCCCTGGCCCGTCACGCTGGATATCTCAAAGAAAGGCATTTCTTCGCTCGCGGCCAGCGCCCGCAGACTCTCGATGCGCTGGGGATCTTGGGCTACATCGACTTTTGACGCCACCACGAACATCGGTTTCTTAGGCAGGTCTTCGCTGAAGCCAGCCAGTTCGCCCATCACGACGCGGAAATCCTCGGCCGGATCACGCCCGGTGAGCTCGGAGACATCCACCAGATGCACCAGCAACCGCGTACGTTCGATGTGCCGCAAAAATTGCACGCCCAAGCCGTGGCCGAGGTGCGCTCCTTCGATCAACCCTGGAATATCCGCCACTACGAAAGTACTATCATCCACGCTGACAACACCCAGGTTCGGCTCGATCGTGGTGAACGGGTAATCGGCGATCTTGGGGCGCGCGGCCGAAATGCGGGAGATGAGTGTGGATTTTCCGGCATTCGGGAATCCTACTAATCCGACGTCGGCCAGCAGCTTCAGTTCCAGCCGCAGGTATTTCGCTTCTCCCGGATGTCCCGGCTCATGTTCGGTCGGAGCCTGATGCGTGGATGTGGCAAAGTGCTGGTTGCCTCGTCCGCCACGGCCGCCTTTCGCCACCAGAAAACGATCGCCGGCTTGGGTGAAATCGTGCAGCAGTTCGCCCGAATCGGCATCGTAGACGATGGTTCCCACCGGCACGGAGAGTTCAATGGATTCACCCTCGCGGCCGGAGCGATTGCTGCCTTCGCCATGCCGTCCGCGCTGGGCGGTGTGTTCGGGATTAAAACGGAAGTGGAGCAGCGTGTTGTAATGC
>PMOK01000343.1 GCA_003162425.1 Bryobacterales bacterium
AAAGTTCTTTCGCCGACAGCCCATCAGTCGTTCCTAGTCCGAGAGTTGTCACGTCCAGGGGATGCAGACATCGTGTGGATCGGTAAACGGTACGGCGGCTTCCGCGTTTATGCCTCCGGCAGGGCCACCGCCGATCTCTTCTACACTGGTCAGATGCATTGTCGAAACCTTCTGTTTCTGATGTTGGTCTTTCCGCTTCTCGCTCGGGACGTGCATTCTTCGTGCGCCAATTGCGCTGCCTGGAACAAGCCGCACGCGGCCTTCCGGATCTATGGCAATACTTACTACGTTGGTACTGACGGCCTGAGCTCCGTTCTGATCACCTCCGGCACAGGCCATGTCCTCATCGACGGCGCGCTACCCGAGTCTGCACCACTGATCGTCGCCAACATCCGTTCGCTGGGATTTCGTATCGAAGATGTTAAGCTCATCGTAAACTCGCACGTCCATTTCGATCATGCCGGCGGCATTGCCGAACTGCAGAGGCTCAGCGGGGCCAGGGTTGCCGCAAGCCAGTGGACGGCGGATGTCATGAAAAAAGGCGCAGTCCCGCGCGATGATCCGCAGTTTGGCACCATCGCTCCAATAGCCCGCATCGCGCGAGTGGAAACATTAAAGGGCGGCGATGCCCTGCGCGCGGGGGCAGTCACGGTTACCGCGCATCTTACTCCCGGTCACACGCCGGGTGGCACAAGTTGGACTTGGCAATCGTGCGAAAATGGCCGCTGTCTGAACTTGGTTTATGCCGATAGCTTGTCACCCGTTTCCGCCGACGGCTTCCGGTTCAGTCGCAGAAAAGAATATCCGAATGCCGAAGACTTCGAGCGGAGCTTTTCGTTTCTCGAAAGTACAACTTGCGATATCCTCATCACGCCGCACCCGGATGCCTCTGGCCTCTGGAATCGTCTGGAGCAACGCGGCTCCAGGCCGGATGCTCATTGACCCAACAGCCTGCCGCGTTCTCGCGGAAACGTCACGTGAACGGCTAAAGAAGCGTCTCGCAACAGAAAGCGCGAATAAGTAGCGCCTGGTCGGCGAGTGTTTACTAACACCGAATGGGTGTCTCGCCGGTCACTCTGACTCAAAACTGCAAATCAACGATCGAGCACTATCCAAGCCGGAGCGTGGTCGCTCGCGTTTTCCTCACCACGAACCCATCGGTCTACACCCCCCCGCACGAGTCGATCGCACCCTGTTGGAGAGAGAAGGAAATGATCCAGCCGCATCCCTTTGTCTAAAGGCCACCGATTACGCTCGTAATCCCAGAACGTCCAGAGCGGCCCCTCGGGTTGCAGTTTTCGCAGTGCGTCCGTCCAGCCCTGAGCTAGCAGCCGAGCATACGCCTGACGACTTTGAGGTTGAATCAATGCGTTGTCATCGAGAGATCGCGTTGGATATATGTCCTCGACAGTCGGTACGACATTGTAATCGCCGGCCAAGACGACAGGCACCCCGGCCTTCATAAGGTCCGCGCCGTGCTCGATTAAACGTTCGAACCAGGCCAACTTGTAATCGAACTTGGGACCGGGTTGAGGATTTCCGTTCGGCAGGTAGATGGAAGTGATCAGCACACCATTTACCGCCGCCTCGATATAGCGTGCCTGACGATCGTTAGGGTTCCCAGGCAAGCTGGATCGCGTCAGCACCGGATCGCACTCCCGCGCCAGGATCGCTACACCGTTCCAGGAACGTTCGCCTAGCCAGACTCCGCGATAGCCGAGGTCACGCAGGGCATTTGCCGGAAATGCTCCCTGCTCTACCTTGAGTTCCTGGAGGCAAACAACCTCGGGCTGCGCCTTCGCGAGCCACGCCATGAGATTGTTCAGACGCTTGTTGATGTTGTTGATGTTGAAAGTGGCGATCTTCAATGGTCCGGCCTCAGGCGAAAAAACCATTGTTGCCTGACTCTGGTGTCACACTGCAAGTACTTGGTTGGGTAGGACCCGTTTTGAGGATGAAGCTAGGCGTCGCCGTCGAACGTAGTTTCATCGAACCCAAACCCACGCACGGGCCTCTGGGATTAGTACCGGGAAACCCTCATCGCAAGCTGCGGTACGGAACAAGACCCGGCGGAGAGACTTCCGCAAGATGCGGACACGTTCAAGTAGTGGCCTTTTTGTAACGCCGTTTTCCGGGCTCCAAGGTGGACGCTGGCCGACCAGGCGGGAGAGAGATCCACCAACACGCTCTTGCTCGCTTGAAAAGTCCCTCCCGTCGCATGCCGAGCTTTTCCATCACGCGAAACGAGGCGATGTTTCGGACATCACAGGTTGCCCAGACTCGATGCAGACTAAGGTTCGAGAAAGCCAAATGCAGAAGGGCCCGCGTACCTTCAGTTGCATAGCCTTTGGCCCAGTAGCGCCGATTGAAAGTGTATCCAAAATCTGCGGTTGTGTTGGTGTGGTCTAAAACCGTGATCCGCATGATGCCTATCAAGTAGCTGTTGCTGCGGAGTTCAACCGCTACTTCTATGGAGTCCCGTGGCCACCTTTCTTGGTCTTCAAGACGGCGGTGCAAGTTGCTCCGGACGGTCGAAAGATCGCTGGGTCCCCAATCTGCGAAGCCTACAACTTCTGGATCACTCGCGTAGTCATAAATATGGCCCTCATCTTCTAAACGAAAGTCGCGAAGGAGCAAACGGTCAGTTTCGATCGGAAACCACGGTGTCATTAAGACATTCTACCTGCGCGCGCTGACCAATCGCCTCTACTGGGATTTGGAAACGGTTGAGAGAATACTTCGCCTGAGACCAAATGAGGCGAGTGGCGTGATCAAGGCCCTGGAAGCCGCTGGTCTTGCGAAAGCAAATCGGGGCAAGGTCGCAAGAAGTGGGCCACCACGCAACTGGCGCAATCCTTCGCTACCGCTACTGCTGCGAAGCGGATTACTCGCCAGACGGCAGAGAAAGCGTTGGCTCAGTTCATGGGTCCATCACGACCGATTCCTCGGACGTTTGGCGATCCTCCTCCAGTTCTCTGGCGCCATAATGGAGCGGAACATTGTGGCCGGCCTCGGAACTCCATGAACTGCTCCACTGGCGTGTGACAGAGTTCGGCGGCACGCCCCAGCGAAACCTTGTCCTCCCGGTCGAGTTCCAGCGCTAGGAGCCGGGTTGCCTCCACAGCCAGATTGCCGGCATCCAATCCTGCCGCCACAACAAGCTCCGCCGGGATTTCCACTCTCACGGTCCGCATGCCTCCAAGGTACCGCATGCTGTTCCGCGTCACCGGGCCCCATCGAGCTTCCCCTGATATGCCCATCTTTGCGGAATCGTCCGACTCTTGAACTCGCGATCCAGAACCCCAACGCGTCCACTGGTCCGCATCCCGAGATGGTAGTTCATTGAGGATGCCTAGCAGAACGTTTTCCGGAAAGAGCCCATCGATAGCGAGGTGCGGGAAGGGCGCCGCTTCCTGAAAGCTCCGCCGATGCCGGAGCGCCGTTTCGAGGAGCGCCCTGGGGTTGGGACAGTAGCACATTAACTGCTGGCCAGATCCGGTCGAACAAGCATGCTCTGATAAACCGCCAGGGTGCTCGGAAGCCATGAAGCCGTGCTCCTCTTTAAGACGATAACAATGAAGCGCAGCCGGGGCAAGATCGCCGGTAGTCCGCTTCCATGAGAAGGCCGATCTTTGACGGTTCACGCGTGGCCTCGTCCTGGATCACTGCGGCCGATAACGAGATCGCCCTTGGCAACGATCATTCCCGGCTGATACCTCAATTTACGGCGGAAGGCTCGCAATCAGATTGCGCAAAGCCATCGCGGACGGGACCGATATGAGTGCTGTGCTGGATGTAGTTGGGTGACCAATAGCGTTCATAAGCGCCAGGGTCGCGTTTGTTGAATCCTGCGGCGAACGCCTCAAGAACCAGCGCCTTATGTGGAACCGCGCAAACGCTCGAGCTTGGCTGCCGCCATGGGTGCCTTCTTAGCCCGCGCCGAACGTTCCTCTTGCGTCATGGTCTCAAGGCTTCTTGCCGCCGACCTTGCCGCCCTTCTTGCCGATCTCGCGCATGATCTCGGAAAACTGTGCTTTCGTTTTCTTGTCCCACTTTGGTTCTAATGTTCGATTAGTAGTCACCGCGACGCACCGGTGAATTCATACACCTGAACTTCCTTGCGGCCAGCGTTTCCAAATCCTATTACCGAAGTCGTCGAAGAGAACACGGGTCGGAATTGATGCAATGCCTCCAGCGCTACGCAACTGACCATCGGATTGTCGCCTACTAACACACAGCCTTCCTTCCGGCAAGCCGCTTCAGCCGCCAAGGCCTCCTGTGCGGAATCGAATCGCTTGGTTGCCACTACATCCTGATACGATCCCGGGCGCGGAGGCGTTTTCGGCCGAAGGAACAGAATCGTCGCCCCGCCTCGCCCGTCCACGGCTTGCCCTCCGAATACAAACAGCCGGACCACGAGGCTGCGATAGTAGCCCGGAAGGTAAAACACTTTGGGAGCGGGTTTGCCCTCGGCGTCCGGCTCGTAAGCCAGCATGAGATAGTCTTCGCGCCGGTGCGCACGCGAGTACTCGAAGAAGGCCGGATATTCTCCGATCAACAGTTTTCCAGTAGCCGGCCACAAGGGGAGCCGCTCATCGACCACCACATACCGCGTGCGCAAGGTCTCTAACAGTGGAATCGCTTCTTTCTCGGACTGTGACAGAAAGAAATCGGCAGCAACCTTGGCGTTAGCCTGAGCTGGATTCGTCACGGGAATTCGTCTCGCCAAATCCTCAATCCAGTAACCGTAGTCCCACCAAGCCATCACGCTGTAGGCGCTGGGAGGATACCGATAGGCTGGCCCGTACTGTTCCCGGCGATATCGAGCGTAGAAGAAAGCAGGGTCTCCGAATGGCTCCGGCGTGGATGCGCGCATCCACGCCAGCGTCTCCTTCCAGTCCGAGGAAACTCCGATAGAGTCGGAAGGATCGCCATTCACGGCGGCGTATAGGTTGGGCGCGAACACGAGAATTACCAAGCAAAATGCCGTTATCCATGCAGTCTTCGGCCCGGTGGCGAGCAAACCGTCCGCGACGTAGCCAGATAAAAGCGCCACGGCGATCGCAAAATAGTAAGTCATTCGAAGCTGGCCCATCGCTAGGACGAACGTTGTAAGACCCCAAAAAAAGATCAAGGCTCGTCCGGGATCTGAGCGTTTCGCAGTGGACTCCGCCGCGAATGGTGTCGCCGGTGGGGCCAGCATAAACAATCCGATTAATGCCAAGAAATACGCGCCATAGAACTGGTGCAATGCCGGCATGAGTGTAAAGCGACCTTGCTCGTATACCAGCGGCTGAAGCTCGTTAATCGCGCCCGAGACTCCAAACAAATAAGGCATCAGGGCCGAAGCGATGGTCTTGGCGGTATGACGAAAGCCGGGCCCGAGTACCGCGGCGAGAGTCAGGGACACCGCCCCGGCGGCCACCAACCCGCCGAGGAATGGCAAACGAGGGCGTGCCAATCGCCGGCACCACTTTGCCCACAATTCCACAGCCCCCATCGCCAGACTCCCGAGCCCGAGCGCAATGATGGTGTAATCCATCCATCTCAGGCGATGGAATAACGGGCAAATGCTTAGGGCTATCAGGAAAGCCACGTAGAGCGGGCGGAGCGATGGCTCAGGCTCTTCGCGCGGCCAAAACGACCGGACTCGATCGTAAAGCGCCCAAGCCAGCACGATGCCAACCACGAATGCGCCCCCGTGAAATGTCAGCAGATAAGCCGTCAACGTCAGTCCAGCAGCAAGCGAAATACCGATCGAGTGAGGCGCCTGAATGGCGCGCAACAACAGATAGAAAAACAGTGTCACCAGAAGGCTCTCCATAACGTGGTGATCGGTGAAACCCAGACTCGATACGCGAAGGAAATGCCCAGGCAAAGTGGCGACAATTGCCGCCGCTACGAGAGCAGCGCGCAGTTCAAATACAAGCTTTGCCAAAATGAAGACCGCCACGACGATGAAAACGCCTAGGACCGCGGGGTACCAGGCCGCGATCACGTGCAGGAGCGATTCCGACGGGTGGCCCGCGCCAGCCAGCCATGCAATCAATCCCAGCAGCCAATCAAAAAAAGGAGGCGGCGTAACGGTATTCTGCACGTGGCCAAAAACGACGTAGGGGTCCACCGTGACACGCCAGGGGAAGTGTCGGACCAGGTTTTCCGACATGCGTACGAAGTACCATGCGTCGGTTTCCTGGAAGTTCACAAAGCCGGGTTGAAATACTAGATTGAACCGTGGGAAGACGCGGATCGAAAACGCCAGCAGGCAGAGAGCGGCCACGAGAATCCACTGCCAACGGCTCAGGAACGCGTCCAGCGATGGACTTCGTTCTTGTTCTGGCGGCCGCGATGACTCCGGTTGAGTCGTGCTCATCTGCCTTTCGATATGGTCTTCGGTGAAGCGCTCATTATGGCATACAGTCTCTTCCCGAACAGCTTTAATCCCAAGTATGTAATATGCAATACTACTGTAAGTGAAAGAGCGGAGCTACAGTTTTGGCTGTTCACTGGTACGCAGTTCTACCCCGGTCTAATTTCGAAGCAAACGGATTTGCGGCAATCCCTCGCGAAACTGCCGCAGTTCTGTAACGCGAGCCAATGACATGATCATGACGCGCAGCCCTTTGAGGATTTCGCTGGGCGGGGGCGGGACAGATCTGCCGTCCTATTACAAGGACCACGGTGGGTTCGTGCTCGCGGCAGCCATCGACAAGCACGTCTACATTACCGTTCACGAACCCTTCACCGACCAGATCATTTTGAAATACTCGCAGATGGAAGTGGTCCGGCAGCGGGATGAGGTGCAGCACCCCATCGTGAGAGAGGCCCTGAAGCTGGCTGGAATAGACGGGCGCATTGAGATCGCCAGCCTGTCGGACATATCTGCCGGGACGGGTCTGGGTTCATCGGGGAGCTTCACCACCGCACTTCTTCGGGCGCTCGATGAACTGAGAAACTATCGCGTGCAGCCCGAGGTCCTGGCGGAGCGGGCGTGCCACATCGAGATGGATCTGCTGGAGGAGCCGGTTGGCAAGCAGGACCCGTATATTGCCGCTTTTGGCGGCATCACAGCCTTTACGATTCACGCGAACGGACAGGTGGACGCGGCGCAGCTGAAGCTTTCGCCGGAAACGCTTTCCAATCTGGAAAACAACCTCATGCTGTTCTTTACCGGCTTTACGCGAAGCGCCTCCGGGATTCTCCGCGACCAGCATGTGCGTAGCAGCAGCAAAGAGCAGGCGATTTTGGACAACCTGAACTGCATCAAGCAACTTGGCTATGACAGCAAAGCGGCGCTCGAGTCAGGCAACCTGCATGAGTTTGCGCGGCTGATGAACGTCCACTGGGAGCACAAGAAGCGGCGTTCACCGAACATCAGCAACGGCGTCATCGACGACTACTACCGTCTGGCCTTAAAATCCGGGGCATTGGGCGGTAAGCTGATCGGCGCCGGTGGCGGCGGTTTTCTGATGTTTTACGCGGAGGAAAAGACGCGCCTGCGCCGCGCGATGACCGAAGCCGGCCTCCGCGAGATCCGGGTTGGATTCGATTTTGACGGCACGCGCGTGGTGGCGCGCTCCTGATTCTCATGCTTCCTGTCGCCATCCTCTGCGGCGGTCTGGCCACGCGGCTTCGTCCCGCGACCGAGACTATACCCAAGGCCCTGATCCCTATCAACGGTGAGCCGTTTATCGCGCACCAGCTTCGTTTGATAAGCAGCGCGGGGGTAGACCGCGTCGTAATGTGCGTGGGATATCTGGGCGAGATGATTCAGGAATTTGCCGGCGATGGACGCCGGTTCGGTCTCCACGTTACCTATTCTCCGGACGGGCCGAATCCGCGCGGGACCGCCGGAGCCGTGAGAAACGCTCTCCCCATGTTGGGAGAGCAGTTCCTGGTCCTGTATGGAGATTCCTACCTGCCATGCGATTATCGCGCCGTGGAGCGGGCTTTCCTCGGAAGCGGCCAGCCCGGGCTGATGACCGTATTTCGAAATCGCAACCAGTGGGAGATTAGCAACGCCGACTTTGCCGGCGGACAGATTGCCGCGTATGACAAGAGAACGCCGACAGCGGCCATGGAATATGTCGACTACGGTCTCAGTGCCTTCCACGCTTCGGCCTTTTCCGCCGCGGGCGAACAGGCCGCGGATCTGACGGCTGTTTTTCAGGAACTGATCCGGGAGCACGCATTGGCGGGGTTTGAAGTCAAAGAACGATTTTACGAGGTGGGATCATGGGAAGGAACCCGAGAGCTACAAGCGTATCTGAGCCAGCGGACGCCCCGAACAGCGGTTTGACGTTCGTCCGGGAATATCTCGCGGAAGTGCGAAAGATCGCCGAGAGCCTCGATACCGGCGAAATCGAGCGCGCTGTTGCCATACTTGCGGGCACCAGGCAGCGGGGGGGACGGCTGTTCATTCTGGGAGTCGGAGGAAGCGCCGCAAACGCGTCTCACGCCGTGAACGATTTCCGAAAGATCACGGGCATGGAAGCCTACGCGCCTACCGACAACGTAGCGGAGCTAACCGCCCGCACAAATGACCATGGTTGGGCCACGGTTTTCGAAGCCTGGCTGGCCGGCAGCAGGCTGCGGGCCGAGGACACGCTTCTGGTGTTCTCGGTCGGTGGCGGCAATCTGGAGAAGAACGTGAGCCCCAACCTGGTCAAGGCTCTGGAATACGCGCGTCACATTGGCAGCAGCATTGTCGGAATCGTAGGCAGGGATGGCGGTTTTACCGCTCAGGTGGCGGATGCCTGCGTGCTGATTCCGACGGTCAACGCCCGACACGTAACGCCGCATGCCGAGGCTTTCCAGGGAACCCTCTGGCACTTGTTCGTCTCGCACCCCGCGCTCAAGCAGGTGGAAACGAATCGGGAGTCCGTGCGGTGATTCGGCCAGGAGCACGGGCAGTCTTTCTGGACCGGGACGGCGTCCTCAATCAGGCGCTCATCTCCGACGGTAAGCCGGGCGCCCCCAGGACTGTGGATGAGTTCGTTATTCCGCCGGATCGAGCAGCGTGTCTCGAAGAGTTGAAGCGGAGGGGTTTCGCGCTCATCGTCGTCACGAACCAGCCGGATGTTGCACGTGGCAGGCAGTCGATTGCGGTGATTGAAGAGATGCATCGGAGACTACAGGCGGCGTTGCCCGTGGACGATGTACTGGTGTGTTTCCACGACGAGGCGGACAATTGCCAATGCCGCAAGCCACGGCCTGGGCTACTGATCGAAGCTCAGCGAAAGTACGATCTCGACTTGTCACGGAGCTTCCTGATCGGCGATCGCTGGAAGGATGTCGACGCGGGACATGCCGCCGGCTGCAGGACCGTGTTCATCGACTACAACTACAACGAGCGTGGTCCCTCGACGGAGCCCTCCGTCCGTGTTTCCTCGCTGCGCGGAGCCGTAGAGTGGATCAGCTCGCGAGGGATGAATAAGGAGGAGCTTCTGCCGCATTCCGCTTCAAATTTCAAAGTCAAACTCTTTGCGGATGGCGCCGATAAGGCCGCCATGCTGGAGCTCTACCGAAACCCTTGGATCAAGGGATTCACCACCAACCCCACTCTCATGCGCAGGGCGGGGATTCGCGATTACGAAGCCTTTGCCCGCGATATCCTGAGCTCGATCAGCGACCGGCCTATTTCTTTCGAGGTTTTCGCCGACGAGCCAGACGAGATGCATCAGCAGGCGCTCGAGATCGCCGGATGGGGCGAGAACGTTTATGTCAAAATCCCTATCACCAACACGAAAGGCGAGAGCGCGCTCGGCGTCGCCCGCGAATTAAGCCGGCTGGGCGTCAAGCTAAACATCACCGCCCTGCTCGCGCTCGACCAGGTACGTGACACCGCGAACGCGCTGGATGGCGGAGCCCCTTCGTGCGTTTCCGTGTTTGCCGGCCGTATTGCGGACACAGGCCGTGATCCTGTTCCTGTGATGAAAGCCGCCGCGGAACTGGTTCACCAGCATCCTGGAATGGAATTGATCTGGGCCAGCCCCCGCGAATTGTTTAACGTGATCCAGGCGGACTCGATCGATTGCGACATCATAACCGCGACTCCGGATGTTCTCAAGAAGCTGAGTCTCCTGGGCAAAGATCTCCTGGAATATTCGCGCGAAACCGTCCAGATGTATTACGACGATGCCAGAAAATCCGGCTTCACCCTCACTGGTAAGGCCAGGAGTCAGGTCGCGATTGGACCCGTGCGAGGGGTCAAGTGAAGCTTCCCCGTCACGCTGAGCTCTGGTTGCCAGGGTATTTGCGGGACAGGTTTGCGCGATGGACCTCGCCGGCCACCGGCCCGATGCGGGTGTGGCTCGCCATTGCGGACCATTACGAACCATTCGTAGGCCGTGCTGATGAGAAAACGGCAACGGAACGAGTTGCGCTCTGGAGCCGCGAGTGGCCCTCGATCACTGAGCGATGCCATGATTCGGCCGGACGGCCTCCCAGTTACACGTTCTTCTATCCACAGGAAGAATACCGTCCGCATCTGATCGACGCTCTTGCGCAAATGACGCGCTCGGGAATTGGGGACGTGGAGATCCACATCCACCACGACGGGGAGGGCGAACAGGATTTTGTCGACCGGATGAGCGGGTTCCGGGATACGCTGTTTCACAAACACGGGCTTCTTCGCGAACACGAAGGCAAGATACGGTTCGGCTTCATTCACGGCAACTGGGCGCTGGACAATTCCCTCCCTGGCGGACGCTGGTGCGGGCTGAATAACGAGATTACCCTGCTCGAGGAATTGGGTTGCTATGCCGACTTCACGATGCCCTGCGGTAACTCGCCGGCGCAGGCGCGGACGGTCAATGAGATTTACTGGGCTGTGGACGATCCGGCCAAGCCCAAATCGTACGATCGGGGGAGGCGCTTCCAGGCGGGCGACGTGGCGAAGGACCTGCTGATGATCCCCGGCCCGCTCGGAATCCGGTGGGCCGAGCGATTCCTACCACGGATTGAGAAGGGTGAGATCGCCGGCTACGATCTGCCGTCGCGCTATCGTGTGCGGCGTTGGCTCGCCTGTGCGCCGCGCGTAGGACAAGACATTTTCATCAAGCTGTTCACCCATGGCACGCAGGAACGAAATTCATCGGCTCTTCTGTCTAGGGGACTCGACGCGCTCTTCGAGGCAGTCCAGGCCGAATGCGGCCTCAGGCGTTGGCCGTTCTTCTACGTATCCTGCTGGGAAATGTATCAGGCTATCGACGCCATCCGGCGGCGCGAGGATCCAGTTGCCGCGCTCACGGGCCAACTCGAACTGACCAGGTCCCAGGCATCGCTTGAAAGGTCTCATGAGTAAGGAAAAATTCCGCGTGGGGCTGGTAGGGACGGGCTACGTCAGTCAGCACCATCTACGGGCCCTGAAGAAGCTGGATTACGTGCAGGTGGCCGCAGTGTGCGATTCGAATCTCGACCGCGCCACCAAGGCAGCGAAAGAAGCGGGAATTGCCTGCGCCTACCGGAGTCTCGACGAGCTCGGGCATGAGCGTCTGGATGTAATCCATATCCTCACTCCCCCCGCCTCCCACTGCGCGCTGACCGTGCAGGCTCTGAAGATGGGGTGCCACGTTCTTGTCGAGAAGCCCATGGCTCCGTCGTCGGACGAATGCGACCGCATGATGGACGCCGCAAAGGAGACTGGCCGCATCCTCTCAGTCAGCCACTCCGCGCGCATGGACCCGGTGGTGCTGGAGGCGCTCCGTCTGGTGAGGCAAGGCGCGTGCGGCGACGTTCTGGCCGTCGACTTTCTGCGAAGCTCGGATTATCCTCCCTACGCGGGCGGCGCGATGCCGGCTCACTACCGCGAAGGCGGATATCCGTTTTTCGATATCGGTGTGCACGGGCTGTCGTTGATGGAGACCTTTCTCGGCGCCATCCAGGCTGTGGACGTACGCCATGTCGCAACCGGCCGCGACCCGTACCTGACCTTCGACGAATGGCATGGGACCGTCCAATGCGAGCAGGGAACCGGCCACATGTATCTTTCGTGGAACGTGCGGCCGATCCAGAACGAGCTCATCATCCACGGCACGCGGGGCGTCATCCACGTCGATTGCTATCTGCAAATCTGCACCGTGCGCAAGCGGCTGCCTGGGCCGAAAATGGTCCAGCGGATCGTCATGGGGTCCACGAACTCGGCGTCCATGTTCTTCAAAGTTTCCGCCAACGTGGTGCGATTCGCCACTGGAAGGCTGCTGCCCTCACCGGGCATTGGTGTGTCGGTGACGAAGTTCTATGAGGCGCTCCACCAGGGAGCCGCGCCACCGGTTTCCGCGGAAGAGGGCCGGCGCATCGTCCGCTGGGCCGAGCACGCCACGCGAGGAGCGTCCGCCGACAAGCGAGCGATGCTCGAGCAGGCAGCAGCCGCACCCCCACGCGCGAAAACGCTGGTCACCGGCGCGAACGGATTTCTGGGGCGTGCCTTGGCCGCACGGCTGCTAAGCAATGGTGAATCGATTCGCGTACTGGCGCGCCGTCCGGTTGCCGATTTGGAAGACAATCCACGAGTGCATGTCGTGCGCGGAGACCTGGGCGATCCGGAAGCCGTCGAGCGCGCGGTGGAGGGAGTGGAACTGGTGTATCACGTCGGCGCCGGGATGCGCGGCGGCACTGAGGCCTTTGAAAGCGGCACGGTCTGGGGAACGAAGAATATTGTGGCGGCTTGCCTGCGTCATGGAATCAGGCGCCTGGTCTACGTCAGCTCGTTGAGTGTGCTTGATCATGCCGGCCACCCGAAAGGCGTTCCCATCACGGAATCTTCTCCGATTGAGCCGCATCCCGAGCTGAGGGGCGCCTATTCGCAAACCAAGCTGATCGCCGAGAATCTCGTGCTGGATGCGATTCGGATGCAGAATCTGCCGGCGGTCATTCTTCGTCCAGGGCAGATCTTCGGCCCCGGCGCGGAGAAGACGCCGCCATCGGGGGTCATCGGGCTGGCGGGCCGCTGGCTGGTGATGGGTTCGGGCCGACTGCCTCTGAATCTCGTGTATGTCGAGGACGCAGTGGACGCGCTCCTCACGGCGGCAACCAAGCCGGATGTGTCCGGCCGCGTGTTTCAATTGGTAGACCCCGCCACGCTGACCCAGCGTGAGTATATTGAGGCGGCAAAGAGGTACGGTTCGGCGCCTCGAGTTTCCTACGTGCCGAAGCTGGCGCTGTACACACTGGCGCTTGGCGTGGAACTTCTCGGGCGAGTGCTGCATCGCAGCGTGCCTCTCTCGCGCTATAAGATCCGGTCGCTCGCGCCCATTTCGCCATTCGACGGCTCCGCGGCCCGCGATCAGTTGGGCTGGACGCCGGCGGTAGGCACGCGCGAGGGCCTGCTTCGGACTTTTTCCAAAGCGGGTGTGAAAGACTCCGTCCTGGCCCTGGCGGGCAATACGCGTTAAGGACCGGCGGGATGACCTGGCGCGTCGAGCTCGGCGTAAGGCCGCGAATAAACGCAAATAAGACGATGCAGTATTCGCGTTCATTTGCGTTCATTCGCGGCCAATGACTTGCCGGGTTTGCTGTTGTGGCGCGATAAACATTACGAACTCGCGGAACAAGGTCCGAATCCTCGCGGGCAATTGCCGCTCGAGTGTCAGTAATCGTTCACGATCTTCGGCCGCAAGCACTGACGCGAAACGAAGGCCCAGCACAAATACCGCAATGCCGGCTCCGGTTCCGGCCGCCACCGCCGGCCAGGAGTGCAACCTGGAGACGAGCAACACCACAATGGCAACCATCGAAGCGCAGACCGCGGTAAGTCTTGTGAAGAACGTGGCGTCCAGACGAATGGAAAAGCGGCGGCTGACGATAACCCACACTCCCACCGCGGCCAGCGTTTGTGCGATTCCATTGGCAGCCGCGGCTCCAAAGGCTCCGAAGAGCGGGATCAGCGTCAAATCGAGCAGCACGTCCGCAACGCCGCAGACACAGTTCCAGATCACTAGCGGCTTTTGGTTCTCGGTGGCCAGCAACAGATTATAAGCGGGCAGAATCACCAACCGCGGAATCGCAAAGATGGCCATCACTTGAAACACACGAGCCATCGGCAGGTATCGGGGTCCGTACAACGCGCCGATGAGCGGCCCGCCGATCGCTGCCGCTCCGGCCAGCATCGGAAGGCCGCAAAGATACACATACTTCGCCGCTGTGGTGGTCATGGCGAGCAGCCTTTGCCGGTCGCGGCCAGATTCGGAAAACTGGCTCACTCCCACTCCCGCAGCGAAGATTTGCGGGGCCAGAAACAGCTTTTCGATGATGCTGAACGCCACCGAGAAGAATGCCAGTTGGCGGGTGTCACTCTGCAGCATTCGCAGGAAAACCATGTCGGAGCGGTCCCAGACCACAACATTCAGGATCAGCAGAATCAGGTTCTGGCCCGAGAATGAAACCATGCGCTTCTTCACCGCGGAGGGAAGCTCCGCCGCCGGTATTTCGCGGACCCATCCGAGCACCGGAATCAGCTTCGCTAGGAGTTCCACCACGCGGCTCAGAAACACCGCGCAGGCAATGCCTGCGAGGTCCCATCCCAGGAAAAGACTCAGGGCCACCAGCAGCACAGAAACCACCGTGCCGGCGAAGGCCCCGCGGGTGTTGGCCGCCACCTTCTCGGCCCCCACATTGGCCATCGAGGGGATGAAGGCCAGCATCTGGGGCAGCATCGCCGCTACCAGGATCATCGCGGCGTACCGGTAGGCCGGATCCACGAATGTAAACACCAGGATCAGGCCAATGCTCATTATCACCAGCGCAATGGCGCTTTGCGCGCGCAGGGTGAAGAAGAAAATCGCGCGTGCGATGCCCTTCTGCCCGCCGGCCAGATACTCCGCCATGTACTTCCCGGTGGTGGCCGGAATGCCGAGGGACGCAAGTCCTCCGGCCGTGTTCGACAGCCAGTAGATGTAATTGAAATATCCGAGCCGCTGCGGTCCGATGAGCCGGGCGACTACGATGGTGGTGGCCAGCGTGGCGAGGAGGCCGATGGCCGCTTCAATGCCATACCAGATTGAGTTGCGGGCGATGCGGCGCTTAAGACTCGGGCGTTGCGCTTCTACAGGTTGTTCCGAATCCACCGAATCCCTCACAATAGGCTCTGACGCGCGATGGGCGCCCTGACGCGGTGGACGCACACCATTCACCATAGCGTGGCCCCGAAGTCGGGTCAATTTTCGTCGATCCCTAGCTCTCGCAACTTCAATGCGTTCGCAGGAGTGTATCTCATGGGCTTGCAGCCCATCCAACGGGATGAAACCTTCGACCAGCGAGTGGGGCGGACCCCCT
>PMOK01000046.1 GCA_003162425.1 Bryobacterales bacterium
ATTGGTATCGATTCCGCCTCGCCCTCGAAAACACCCCCACCATCCTGGCGCTCGTCGAAAAAGATCCACTCGCCAAATCCTGCGCTTCACTGATGCTCGAAATGAAGCGCAAAAAAACAGCCTGGATCGGCGCGCCCGGCTTCGAGCTCCTACGCGAAGTCGAACTGGAAGCCATCCCGCGCAAACCGATACGCCCGGTCTCGGCCCACTTCAAAGCCAAATCACTCGGATAAATATGTACGCCTGCATTCACCACCCCCGTGCCGATCTGTCCGCAATCGCCGAAGCCTTCTCGCCATCCTTCGAGCAAACCGCCCCCGGCACCATCGTCTTCAGAATCGACAACCTGCGACGCCTCTACAGCACCCACCACCAAATCGCGCAAGCAATCATAAAAAAAGCCGGCGCCGGCGCAAATGTTGCCATCGCCGAAACAGCGGACGCCGCCATCCTGGCCGCGCACAATTTCGCCGGTATCACCATCTCACCGAATCTCGCGCAGCTCAACATCTCGAGCCTCCCCATGGAACAGGAAATGTGGGAGGTCCTCGAAAGCTGGGGCATCCACACCCTAGCCGAACTCGCCGAGCTCCCGGAAACCGGCATCGCCGAACGCTTTGGACCAGCAGGCGTCCACCTGCAACGCCTAGCCCGTGGCGCAACTTCGCGGCCGCTCAAAATCTTCAAACCCGAAATCACCTATGAAGACCGCATCTCGCTCGATCACCCCATCACCCTCCTCGAACCACTGCTCTTCCTGATTGCGCGCATCCTCAACGACCAATGCGACAAGCTCCTATCGCACGCCATGTCGGCCAACGAAATCAATATCCGCCTGGAGCTCGAAGACAAATCGGAGCACATCCGAACCCTGCGCCTCCCAGTCCCGATGCGCGAAAGCAAATCGCTCCTGAAACTCCTCCAAATGGACTTGGAAGCCCACCCCCCGCAAGCCGCGACGCTAGCTCTTTCCGTAACCATAAAACCAGTTCACCCGCGCACCATCCAAGCCGGAATCTTCCTCCCCATCACCCCCGCCCCCGACAAACTGGAACTAACGCTAGCCCGTATCCGCGCCATAGTTGGCGAAGCGAACGTAGGCACCCCCCAACTCCTAAACACCAACCACCCCCACCCATTCCAAATGGTCACCCACCAGCAACAAGCAACCAGCAACCAGCAACCAACCACTAGACAGGCCTTCCGATATTTCAGGCCCCCAATAATCGCCAAAATCGAACTTGAGCACAACCGTCCGGTTCGCATCTCAGCAACCGGCATAACTGGAAAAATCCAAACCGCCGCCGGCCCCTGGCGAACCACAGGCAACTGGTGGACAAACACTCCATGGAACCGCGACGAATGGGACATCACGCTATCGAACAGCACCCTCTACCGTATCTACCGCGAACCCACAGACCACTGGTACATAGAAGGCACCTATGACTAATATCCGTGTTCATCCGTGTCCATCCGTGGCCAAAAACAATTACGTAGAACTCCATTCTCGATCGGCCTTCAGCTTCCTCCAAGGCTCCTCCACCCCCGAAGAACTCGTCATCCGCGCGGCCGAACTCAACTTCCCCGCCCTAGCGATGCTCGACCACGACAACGTCTCCGGCGCCCCGCGCTTCCACATGGCCGCCAAAAAAGCCGGCATTCGCGCCCACATCGGCGCCGAAGTCACTTGCACCGATGGACACCGCTATCCTCTATTAGCCGAAAGCCGCACCGGCTATCAAAACCTCTGCCGACTAATCACCCGCATGAAGCTGCGCGCCAAAAAAGGCGAAGGCGCCGCGACCCCAGTAGAGCTCGCCGAATTCTCCCCAGGTCTAATCTGCCTGGCATCACGCCCCGACGTCCGCATCATCGACACCTACGGCGCAAAAAACGTATACGTGGAACTCCAGCGCCATTTCAATCGCAATCAAGAAGCTCACAACCAAGCGCTTGTAGACTTCGCACGATCCCACAATCTCCCGCTCCTAGCCACCAACGGCGTCAGCCACGCCACTCCCCAATCCCGCGAAGCGCTCGATGTCCTCACCTGCGTTCGCAACAAAGTCACCATCCACGAAGCCGGCCGCCTGCTCTCTCTCAACTCCGAGCGCTATTTGAAGGACGCCCGGCAAATGTCCAGCATCTTCCGCGACCTTCCTGAAGCCATCGCCAACACCCGCGAACTGTCCGATCGCCTCCAGTTCACGCTCGCCGACCTCGGCTACCAGTTCCCCAAGTACCCTGTGCCGCCCGGCGAAACCATGAACTCATTCCTCCGCCAGTGCGTCGCCAAAGGCGAGCACAATCGCTATTATCCAAACGCATTCACCGCCGGTCTCTGCCGCCGCGCTCACGCTCAAATCGAAAAAGAACTAGCGCTCATCGAAAAACTCGACCTCGCCGGCTATTTCCTGATCGTTTGGGACATCGTCGAGTTCTGCCGGTCCCAAAACATTCTCGTGCAAGGCCGCGGATCGGCCGCCAACAGCGCCGTCTGCTATTCGCTCGGGATCACCGCAGTCGACGCAGTTGCAATGGAGCTGCTCTTCGAGCGCTTTCTCTCGGAAGAGCGCGGCGAGTGGCCGGATATCGATCTCGACCTTCCCAGTGGCGATCAGCGCGAGCGCGTCATCCAGCACGTCTATCAACGCTACGGCAAACTCGGCGCCGCCATGACCGCGAACGTCATCACCTACCGCGGCCGCTCCGCCGTCCGCGACATAGGAAAGGTGCTCGGCTTCTCCGAACCCGATCTCGGCCGCATTGCCGCACTCGTTCCCTCCTGGGGCTGGGTTGATCCAAAAGAGCCCGATCCCAAAGACACCGCCGAGCACCAATTTCGCGAAGCCGGCTTCTCGCCCGAAAATCCGCTCATCTCCAAATTCCTGGATCTGTACCTCGCCATTCGCGACCTCCCGCGCCATCTCGGCCAACACTCTGGAGGCATGGTCATCTGCGAGGGCCAGCTCGATTCCATCGTTCCGCTCGAACCCGCCACCATGCCCGGACGAGTCGTCATCCAGTGGGACAAAGAAGATTGCGCCGACATGGGAATCATCAAAGTGGATCTCCTCGGCCTCGGTATGATGGCCGTGCTCGAGGATTCCATCCGTCTCATTCGCGATTCCTACCACCAAGAAGTGGACCTGGCCCATCTTCCGCAGGACGACCCGCAAGTTTACAGCGCATTGCAAAAAGCCGACACCATCGGACTGTTCCAGGTGGAAAGCCGCGCCCAGATGTCATGCCTCCCGCGCCTGCGGCCCGAGCGTTTCTACGACATCGTTGTGCAAGTAGCCATCATCCGGCCCGGCCCAATCGTCGGCAAAATGTTGAATCCGTTTTTGCGCCGCAGACAAGGCCGTGAAAAACCCGAGTGCCTGCATCCATTGCTAGAACCAATTCTTGCGCGCACTCTCGGCGTCCCGTTATTCCAGGAGCAGCTCTTGCGCATGGCCATGGTGGTCGCCAACTTCACCGGCGGCGAAGCCGAAGAGCTGCGCCGCGCCATGGGATTCAAACGCTCCGAAGCCCGCATGCGCGATATCGAAACCCGCCTCCGCTCCGGCATGACAAGCAACGGCATCCCCGCAAAAACTCAGGAGGTCATCATCCAATCCATCACCTCATTCGCGTTGTACGGATTTCCGGAATCTCACGCGGCCAGCTTTGCCCTGATCGCCTATGCCAGCGCGTACCTCAAATGTCACTACCTGGCCGCATTCACCACTGCCCTCCTCAACAACCAGCCCATGGGATTCTACGCGCCCGCAACATTAGTAAAAGACGCCCAACGCCACGGCCTGCATTTCAAACCAATCGACGTCACCAAATCAGACTGGCCATGCACCATCGAAGAACACAACGGCCAACTCTGGGTCCGCCTAGGCTTCAACTACGTAAAAGGCCTCCGCGAGCAGCTCGCCCAAGCAATCCTCAATGCGCGTCAGCAATCTCCATTCACAAGCATCCAAGACCTAGCCAACCGAGTCCCCGAGCTCCGCAAAGATGAACTAAGAAAGCTAAGCGAAATCGGCGCCCTAAATTTCATAGAAGAAGTCCCAATCCACCGCCGCGCCGCCCAATGGAACTCCGAACTAGCCATACGCCCCACCGGCCCACTCTTCACGACAAACCAGCAACCAGCAACCAGCAACCAGCCCCTTCTCCCAATGACCCCGACCGAGCGTCTAAACGCCGACTTTCACAACACACATCTAACAATCGGTAATCACCCCCTAGCCTTCCATCGTGAAAAACTCAACACCCTCGGCGTCACACCCGCCAATCAACTAAAAAACATCCGCAACGGATGGCCGGTTCGCATCGCCGGCTGCATCATCTGCCGCCAACGTCCCGGAACCGCGAAAGGCCTACTATTTCTCAGCATGGAAGATGAAACCGGCGTCTCGAATGCCGTGGTCATGCCCGATGTTTTCGATCGCGAGCGCGCCACCATCCTCAACAACTCCTATCTATTCATCGAAGGCGAGATGCAGAACATCGACAACGTCCTCACCGTACGCGCTACCCGCTTCGAGCCTCTGCACGTCGCCGAAGAGGCCGTCCCCTCGCATGATTTCCATTAGGAATAGCCGGTCCGATCCATTACTACAGCCCCCATAGTTTGGCCCGTCCTACTCATGAGACAAACACTGAAAAGCTTCATGCTGTTGATGGAGCAGGAATATGAAGTTCACAATTCAAATGGCGGCTCTCCTTTGGACTTCCCTATCCACGGCCGCCACTGAGCCTGCGTCGTGGATCCTAGCCCTAATCGCGTTGTTTCTTATCTCGGTCGCAGTACAGCGGCGCGACAGGAAGGAGCGTACATGAGCCGCAATCATCTCCATGGTGCGCTGATCGCACTTTTCCCGATATTAGTCAGCATCGCCACCGGGTTCATCGTCTCAGCCACGCGCTCCGCTCCACCCATTTACGCGATCGTCATTTGCTTGCTCATCCTCACCGCTGCGGTACGGATGGGCGGTCAGAAGCAGGCCGAACCAGCGCTATCCCCCAGAGAACAGCGGGAATCAAGACGACGAGCCCGGTCGCGCTAGCGACGGTCGCCGCTGCTATATTCCGATCAATCAGCACGCCCGCCGAGTAACTCGACAGCGACATGGTCACAACGCTCAACGCCCATTCAGCCGAAAAGACACGTCCCCGAAATCGATCATTCGTCTGAAGTTGCAGCAACGTCGACGAGAACACCCACAAAGTGGACCCGCCAGCGTGCGCTAAGATGATTCCGGTGCAAGCTAACGCAAGGCCAGGCGCATGTCCCAACGTAAGATAACCAGCCGCCGCTGCCAGATAGCCAAACAGAATTCCCAGCCGCATCCGCTTCTCGATTCCAGCTGCCCAGTATCCACTCACGACTGGCCCGATGATGGCGCCAATCCCGCGGCAAGCCATCAGCAGACTCATTCCCAGCATGCCTGCCTGCTCGTGACTGAACCCAGCGCGATGAATCGGAAATATCCGTTCGCCGAAAATTGGAAGCAGCACCCAGTTGGCGCCCATCAGTCCAAGTCCAGCCTTGACGAAGATGGTGGTTCGCAACCGAGGGTTTTTCCAAACATAGCCAATACCTTCCTTGATTGGCGAGAAATCCGAGAAATCGCGAGGCTTCAACGGCGGGCGATTCTCAGCATGCGGCTCACTGAACTTCATGCGGCCGATCAGCAGCGCGGAGAGCACAAACGAGAGCGAGTTCAAAACGAACACGAAGTCCCGGCCGAAATAGGCCGCCAGCGCACCACCCACCGCGAATCCCATCGCGAAGTTGAACGACCAGGTTGTGGACGAGAGAGTATTCGCCACCATCAGCTCGGATTCACCCGCGATATTCGGAATCACGGCGCTGCGTCCCGGTTCAAACAGAGCCCACAGAATCGTCTCGAGAAACAGCAGCGTGTAGAGCAGCCAAACCAGATGCGGACCGCGCACCAGCAGCATGCACAATACGATGATGGCGCGCGACCAATCCGCAAAGATCATCACCTTCTTACGGCTGAGACGATCGTTGATCACTCCCACTGCCGGCGATACAAAGAACTGCGGCAATACCTGCAGCACGAATGCGAGGCCGACGGATTTGGCGCTGCCCGTGTATTCGAGCAGAAGGCTGTAGACGGCTACTGCATAGAGCCAGTCGCCTTGTTCGCTGATGATCTGCGCGAACCACAGCAGCCGGAAATTGCGGTTGGTGCGGAGCAGGCGTACGTAGGCCGCCATCTCAGGCTGAAGTGTAGAGCCCCATGCGCTCTTTCACCAGCCGCACGGTGGACTTGGCGAAGGGCGCAACCCGTTCCGCTCCGTCCTTCAGAACACTATCAACGTAGCCAGGTTCCGCCATGATTTCGCGAAACCGCTTCTGCAGAGGCTCCAGGTTGGCGATCACCATTTCGGCAACTTGCTTCTTCAGGTCGCCGTAACGCATGCCGTTGAAATGGTCGCGCATCTTCTCGCTGGACCATCCGCTGAATGCCTGGAAGATGTTCAACAAATTCTCGACTCCCGCACCCAGCGCTGCGAAATCCACGGCCGGGTTCGAATCGGTGGTGGCTCGCATAATCTTCTTGCGCGCTTGATCGATCGGGTCCAGCAGCGCGATGGCGTGGCCGGCGCCGGTGGCGGACTTGCTCATTTTCTTATCGGGCTCGTCCAATCCCATGACGCGCGATCCCACCACCGGCAGATGCGTGGCGGGCATCACGAAGGTTTCACCGTACAGCGAATTGAACCGCTGCGCAATGTCGCGCGTAAGTTCCAAATGCTGCGCCTGATCATCGCCCACTGGTACGATGGCAGCCTGGTAAAGCAAGATGTCAGCGGCCATCAGTACCGGATACTGAAGCAATCCGTCACCCACGGTTTCTTGAGCCAGCGCTTTGGCCTTGTATTGCGTCATGCGCTCCAGCCAGCCCACCGGAGTCACGCAGGTCAGCATCCACGCGAGCTCGGCATGTTCGGGCACCGAAGATTGCGCCATGATCGCGGACTGCTTCGGATCGAGTCCCACGGCCATGAAAAGCGCCGCAGTTTCCAGGATCTTCGATCGCAGCTCGGCCGGATCTTGATAGACAGTGACGGCGTGCAGATCGACGATGCCCCAGATGCTTTCGTAATCGCCCTGGATTTCAACCCAGTTCTTCAAGGCTCCCAGATAGTTGCCGATGTGCAGATTGCCGGATGGCTGAACGCCGGAGAAGACGCGTTTTTTCATGCGTGACCATCCCATGTTACCGTAGGGTGAACTTCCAGCTTGCCCACCGAAGAAAATCTAACGATTGAGAAACTTGTTTACGGCGGCGATGGCCTGTCCCGTCTCGAGAGCAAAGTTGTCTTCACTCCGTATGTTTTGCCTGGAGAAAAGGTGCGAGGCGAGGTGGATAGAATCAAGAATGATTTGTGGCGCGGCCGGCTGCTGGAAGTGCTGGAGCCTTCTTCCAATCGTGTGACTCCGCAGTGTCTCTATTTTCAGCGCTGCGGAGGCTGTCACTACCAGCACGCGGATTACGCTTTTCAGGTGGAACAAAAGCGGTCCATCTTGCGCGAAGCGCTGCTTCGTGTGGGTAAGATCGAATTTGACGGCGAGATTGAGGCAGTCACGGGTGAACCTTGGGCCTATCGCAATCGCGTGCAGCTACACATCCAGGATGGAGCCATTGGCTACTTCGAGCACGGCTCGCACAAGCTTTGCGCGATCGATCAGTGTCCCATCGTCTCGCCGGCCTTGAACAGCGCGATCTCGAAGCTTCAAGGGAAACTAGGGCGTCTCAGTGCGACGGTGGAGTTGTTTACAAACGAGACGGAAATGCAGGTGAATGTTCTGGACCGAGTGCCGCAGTCCATTTACCGTGTATTTGAATCGCTTGGGACCAGCGCGCCGCTGGAATACGATGGATTCCGCGTCAGCCGCGATTCGTTCTTCCAAGTGAACCGTTTTCTAGTCGACCGCTTGGTTCAGTGCGCGATTGGAGGAACCGAAGGCGCATCGGCGGTTGACCTTTACGCGGGCGTCGGACTCTTCGCGGCGCGCCTGGCCGAACGATTCCAAAAAGTGGCTGCCGTGGAATCCAGCTCCAGTGCCTTTCGCGATTTGGAACACAACGTCCAACACGTCACTGCTGAGAATAAGACCAGCGAAGAGTATTTGACGACGCTACAGGAAAAGCCCGATTTGATTCTCGCCGATCCGCCGCGGGCCGGGTTAGGCAAACACGCTGTGCGGGAATTGGCGCGTATTCATGCGCCGCGGTTGACCATTGTGTCCTGCGATCCGGCTACGCTCGCGCGTGATTTACAGGGCCTGCTGGCCACCGGGTATCGGATCGATAAGATTACGATGGTGGATTTGTTTCCGCAGACGTTTCATATAGAGACTGTCGTGCATTTGGTGGAGTAGGTTTGGCAAGTCGGAGACTTGCCCCACTACTGCTTCGCGCGGAATGCGTCTATCACTGCCCGGCCTTTACGCATCAGCAGCTCCGTCAGGTTTAGCAGGATTGCTAGCGCGAGCAGGCCCGGCCACAACCGCAGCGTGGATGCTTCCGAGCGGCCGGCTGCGTCGAAGACTTGCCTCGGCGCCGGATTGAAGCGACCGCCGGTGAATTCCGAGATGGACCGCAGCAGGAATTGGTTGGAGCCGTAATCCAGCAGTTCCTGCTCCTGGCGGTAGTAGCCGACCTCGGGAAAGGCGTGCGATTCGTCCAGCGGGCGAATGCGGAACAGGCCCTGGAGTTGGCCGATGTGAATCTTTCCGCGGTAAGATTTGCCAGCTAACTTGGTTAGCGGCAGCGGATGCTGGAATCCGTTGGGCCCAAAAACAAATACGGCCGGCAATGCTTTCGGCTCCTCGACATCTTTTCCCAGCACGTAGTTGACGATCAGGTCGCCACTGGCGCTATCGAACTCGGCTTGCGCCTCACCGGCTTCCGCGTGAGGCAGCAGATCGCGAAACACGTTGGTCCAGAGTTTATCGAAGCCTTTCCAAGTGACCCAATCGGCGGCCCAGCGGCTCTTGGCATCGGAGGCGAACACCACGGCGCGGCCGAGCCCGTATTGCCATCGCACCAACAGAGGGTCCTTCTCGTCAATCTTGAGAATCGTGTCTGAACTGGGCTTTGCGATGAACCTGATATACCCTTTGAGCGCGGGCGCAGAGTCGATACCCACACCATCCAGAATCTCGACGTTCTTCGCAACTATCGGCTTCAGGGTTTTCTCAACCGCGGTTGAGCCAGTGTGCTCCATCACATCTTTTAGAAGAAGCTGCTCTAGGCCTGCAGGCTCATTCAGGAAGTACGACTTGCCACCCGCCGTCACAGCTACTTTTTCGAGATAAGCGCGGTTCACGTCCTGACCGAGACCAACCGTTGAAATGGTGACGTGCTGAGCTAGCGCTTCCTTAGATAGATCCAGGCTGTCGCCTTCCTCAGAGATCCCGTCGGTGAGCAGCACAATGTGCTTGAAAGTGGCGTGAGACGGAAGCACCTTGCGGTAGGCTTCGGCCAGGGCGGGCGCGATCTGTGTGCCGCCGTCGGGTACGATGCCGGAGATCAGCCGCTTGATGAGCGATTTGTCTTCGGCCCGGCGCATGGGCACGGCCCACTGGAACGAATTGTCGAAAATCAAAACGCCGACCTGATCGATGGGACGCAGATTCTCAACTACACCGATGGCGGCCAATCTGGCCAGCTCGATCTTCTTGCCTTCCATCGAAGACGATTTGTCGATGATCAATATGACTGACGTACCTTCGGGCGATCGTGGCGGAGCGAGTTTCGCCGGTAAGGTGCGGTCGAGGGCGTCCTCTATTTTCTTGGAATCGTTATAGGTATTGCGCTCGCCGGCGATGACGAGCAATCCCCCGCCCTGCTTGACAAACTTTTCGATCTCGTCTTTTCTTGCCGCCCCGAGCGATTCGAGATCCTGATTGTTGAAGACCACGAGTTGATAGTCGGTTAGTACGCCATGCGAGGGATCGCCGGTGCGGTCCACATCGAAGCGGGCTGCGGCAAGAGTTTCAATTAGGTGTTTCTCGGTGCCTTCCGGATCTTGAGTGACGAACAAGACCTTGGGGCGCCGCAAAGTGACTGCGCGATCGAATCGAATCTCGCCTAGATTATCGGCGCGAATCAAGCCGGACAGATTGAGGGCACCGGCCGCGGTCAAGCTGGCGTGTACGCGAATCTGGTTGCTGCCTTGCTCCAGCGCCACGCGATTCGATCCGAGCAGCTTTCCTTCGGCACTGATGTCCACGGTTCCAGAGACCGCTCGAGGCGATGACACGTTCAGGTCAACGGGGAACTGCTCGCCGGTAAATGCCAGCGTGGGGAGACTCACCGATTCCAAGCGCAAGTTGGGACGGGTGCGGCCCTCCAGCGGGAAGGTGTCGATGGGGATGCCGAGGTGCTGCGCCTGCCATGCCGCGCGCGTGATGCTTCCGGCGTTTTCATTTCCGTCGGAGATCAGAACCAGCCGCGGCACCAATCCGGAGGGAAGCGAAGTGACGGCCTCACTGATGGCGGCTTCCAAATCTGTGGCGCGGCCGGCTTCCCCGGCGGTGTATTGCAATTGCCAACCGCGGCTTTGTTCCGAGGGCGCGAGATTACGAACAGATCGGGCAAAGGGAAGAACACGAATCCAATGGCGGCCTCGAGCTTTTTCCAAAGTTCCGGCCAGTTCGGAAGCGCGTGAGAGGTCCTGGGAAGAAACGCTGGCCGAGGTGTCCACCAGCACGGCGACGGCCATCTTGGTTTCAGGCAGCGTGAGCTTGGGTTCGGCGAGCGCAAGGATGATGGCAATGAAGGCGAGCGTCTTGAGCGTGAGGGCTAAGGTTCGGCGAGTACGTCGCCACTCGAACAGCATCCAAGCTAGTGGAAGCAGCAAAAACGCAAGTACCCAGGCGCGCTCGAAGGTCATGATGGCCTCTCGGTCCCCTTGCTGACGCGCGGGGCTACACTTCGGGCAAGCGATTCCAGGCAGATGCGGCGCGATGTAGCCCCGCGCGTCAGCAAGGGGACTCTGGTCACGACGCTTTTCTCCAGAGCACGCTGCGGGGAGCGGTGGAAGCCGCGGCTACGCTGCGCTTGCGTCCGTACAGAATCCAATCGGCGAGCAGGCCCAGGCCGCCCGCGATGGCCAGCCATTGCCAAATGTCGCGGGAGGCGGGTTCAGATGGACCACGGCCGGGAAGGCCATGTTTGGCATTCGTGGGCGTCCAGAGTACGTCGCCGGGCTGTGGCAAAGTCATCGAATAAACCAGCTCGCGATCGCCGGTGAGGACGCGCACAATCCCTGGCGCGCCCGCAAAAAACCGCAGATTTCTTCCTTGGACTGTAAATGGAACGGGTTTGCCGTCTTCGGTGACTACTCGGATGCTGGATGGGTCGGCTTCCGATTCCAGTGCGACGTCCACGGTGCCCACTGTGCCGGCCGTCAATTCCCAGGAACGAAAAATATCCGGAGCCATCCAGCGAAGGATGTTGGCGAACAGCAGCGGCGTGGTCAGCTCATATTTCATGCCGGAACGCACCGGATGAAATCCGAACACGACCGTCTTGGGTTTTCCAGGACGTGCCACGATCAGCGGGCCGGCATCGGATTCTGCAACTGCAATGTCATCGCGGTCCATGCGGAAAACTTCCGCAGACGTAAACTGCAGATCTTTGGTTCGCAGACCAGCGCCGAGCGGGTGATCGGCGATCCAACGTTTCAGCTTCACATTCTGCTCCGTGCTTCGAACTGCAATGGGCGATTTCCCTGGCGGCGGCTCCATCCAGATGCTATCGGTGGAGGGAGGCGATGACGGCGCGAAATGATCCAGCAGGACGATCCCGCTCGAGATTTTGGCGTCGTAGGCGGAAATGGGTTGGAAAGTGGCTTGCACTCCAGAAATAGCCGTGAACACTGGCCGCAGCAACTCCGGTTCAGCGGAGTAAACCACCACCGGCAATACCTTGCGCCCTGGCAGCTCGAGCACGGCGCGATTGTCCTGGGAAAAAGCATCCTGAGTGAACAGGCGCGCCTCTAACCATCCTCTGGCGCGAGTCTTGAAGTGGAACGCGGTGTTTTCTTCGATGCCCGGCTTGAGATTGAACCGTTGCGTACCAACCGGCGCGCCTCCGAACTGCACACCCAGGGGAACGGATCGCGGCGTATTGCCGTAGTTTTTCACGGCGACGAAGACATCCCACGTATCCGGATCGCTGAGGGACCGGCGCACACTGACCTTGCGCAGGCCGCAATGTTCGATGGGACCAGGAATGGAGATGAAGCGGAGATTGGCGGGCAACGCGAGTGGTGGATTTTCGTCGGAGGAGACGCGGCCGGCGCCGACAAACACGATCTCGCCGGCCTGTTGCGCACGTATCCGCTGAGCTTGCCTTGCGAATTCAAGCGCAGCGCCGATATTGAGTTCCGATCCTCCCGGTTGGGTCTGATCGATGGCTTGGCGGATCTTGCGGCGGTCGGATTCGAATAGCGTGGCCGGCGTCGCCAGCACGTCGGCGCGGACCACCATCACGCGGTCACTCGAGGGCAGCAGCTTGACGTACTTTTGAGCGGCCGAGCGAGCTTGATCGATTAATCTGGCTTGCCCTGAGCGCGCGTTCATCCAAGCGGAAGCGTCGAGAATCAAGACGTGATCGCGAGAGGCGCGCGCCGGAGATCCCCATCTCAGTTGCGCGATCGCCAGCAGGAGCAACAGCAGGCTCAGCAGTTGCAGTAGCAGCGACCAAGGCTGCTGGAGCTTGCGTCGATGCTTCAATACCGGCGGTTTTTCAGAGACGGCGAAAAATCGCAACGTGGCGACGGTGTGCTTCTTCCGCAGACGGTCTAATAAATACAGGGCCACCATTACGCCCGAGAGCGAGCCAAGCAGCGCCATGAACTCGGGCAGGCTGAGGTTGAAGAAAAACATGCCGGCTCTACTGAATTCCTCCGGAGCGGGCTAGCGGTCCGAATACCGCTTCCTCAATTGCAGTACTGGTGGAAATGCCTACGTAGCGGCCGCTGTTGCGCAGTCCGATGCGTTGGATTCCGCGGGCGTACTCGTCAAAGGCGGCAGTATAGTTGCGGCGAGTGGCGGCATCGAAGCCAATTTCGAGAGTCACGCCGGTTTCGGCGTCGGTGAGATCCAATTGGCCTTCCCACAGCGGCTCGCGATCTTCCTGAGACCAGACGTGCAGCAACATCAGCTCATGGCCGAAGTCCGCCAGGAATTGCAGGGGACGCTCGCAATCGGTGTCGTCCAAAAAATCGGAAATGATGATCAGCAGGCCGCGCTGCGGGTAGCGGGAGATGAATTGGCGGGCGATTTGAAAATAGTTGGTACGGCCGGAAGGCTTCAGGTCCTGAAGAAAGTTCACTGCGGGAATAAATCTGTGGCGGCCGCCTCCGGAAATAAAGGAGTCGCCCAGATCCGCACCGAAAGGTTGAATGCAGATGGTATCCAATCGCACCAGCCCGACATAGCACAGCGCGGCCGCGAGCCTCCGCGCGTAGTCGAACTTTGAGACGTGTCCGGTGACCATAGAGTTGCTCGAATCGAGCAAAAGTCGGACGGGAATGCGGGGTTCCACCTGGAACATCTTCAAGAATAGCTTTTCCAGGCGCAGGTATGCGCGCCAGTTGACGGCACGCAAGTCGTCGCCGTGATGGAATTGCCGATGATCGAGAAACTCCTGGCCGGGACCTGCAAAGTGCGAGATGTTATGGCCGCCCACCAGGCCCGGGAACGACTTCTGCCACTGAATCGCCAGCCGCTCAAGCTTCTCAAGAAAGACGGTGTCGATCAGAGGGGTTGGTTTCACAGGACTGCCGCGGCGCTGACGTGCTCGATGATCTGGGTCAGGATGGTTTCGGGCGTCTGACCATCGGCATGCGCGTCGAAATTCAAAATGATGCGGTGACGCAGCACGGCTGGCGCGATTTCGCGGACGTCATCGGTGCTGAGGTTCAGGCGACTGCGCATCAGAGCCAGCACGCGTCCGCATTCCACCAGCGCCTGCGCGCCGCGCGGCGAGCTGCCATAGCGGATATATTTATTGGCCAGCTCGTGCGCATACTTGGTTCCAGGCTGCGTGGCCATCACGAGATCGATGGCAAACTCCTGAACGTGCTCGGCGACCAGGACATCCCGGCAGGCGGCTTTTATTTGCATGATGGCATCGCGATCCACCACTTGCTCGAGCGGAGTCTCGTCGCGATGAAGGGTGCGCTCGATGATGCGGTTCAGATCGTCACGCGAAGGATAGAGCACCAGGATCTTCATCAGGAAGCGATCGAGCTGGGCCTCGGGAAGCGGGTAGGTGCCTTCCATTTCGATGGGATTCTGCGTGGCCATGACCAGGAAGGGCGCTTCCAATTCGTGCGTAGTGTTGCCGCTGGTGACGGTGCGTTCCTGCATGGCTTCGAGCAGCGCCGATTGCGTTTTGGGAGTGGCGCGGTTGATCTCGTCAGCGAGCACCAGGTTGGCGAAGATCGGTCCCGGTTGAAATCGGAGAGCCTTCGCGCCGCGATCGTCGGATTCAATGATCATGCTACCAACGATGTCGGCGGGCATGAGATCCGGCGTGAACTGGATGCGGGAATACTTGAGATGCAGGACGCGGCCGAGCGTTCGGAGCAGGGTGGTTTTGCCGAGGCCGGGCACGCCTTCGAGCAAAACGTGGCCGCCGGCGAGGAGGCAGATGAGGACGCCATCGACGACCGGTTGTTGGCCGACGATGATTTTTCCGATTTCATTGCGCACCTGATCGAGGTAGCCGGTGGCGAGCTGGAGAGTGGAGTCGGTCCGCACCTTTTTATTTTAGCGGGTGGGGGGTAGGAGGATGCGTGGGGTCGGTGTGGGAGAGGTTGATCGGAGCCCCACAAGTAAGCTAGTTAGAGATTCTCCATTGGTTGTGACCCGACCGGCGTGATGGCGGTGGTGCCTTCTGGATCCGGACCTGGCGCCGGGACACGCGCACAACAGCGGGTCGGGCGTGATCCGACAATGTGGTCGAAGAACGTTGCATAAAGGGTCCTCTGTGCAACACGAAGAGGAATTATCATAAGCTTATCCATGGTCGCTCAGAACGTGGATCGCGCGGGAAGAAACCGTCCTGCGCGCGCCGACGCGGAAACCGGGAGGAGGCACACGATGAACATCCTGTTATGGGTCCTGCAGATCCTCGCCGTGCTCCTGTACGGAGCGTCGGGCGTCATGAAGGTCTTCATGTTCGACAAGGTAAGCGAGGATGTCCCGTCCTTTGGTGCGTTGCCGCGGGAAGCCTGGATGGCCCTCGGCATCCTCGAACTCGTCTGCACGGTCGGGCTGATCGTCCCCGCCGCCCTCCACTGGCATCCGGCGCTCACGGTGGTGGCCGCCACGGTCCTGACGATCGAGAGCCTCGTGTTCGTCTGGGTGCACGCCAAGTACGGCGAGATCACGACCATCATCTTAAGCGGCGTGCTGGGTCTCCTCATGGCGTTCATCGCGTACGGCCGGATGGTCCTGAAGCCGATCTTCTGAACGGCGGGCCGTCTCACAAAGGGTCCTTTGTGCAGCACGACGTGCTCACGTGAATTTCTGTTTTTATAGGCCGGCGTTAACGCCAACACACAGAAATGGCTAAGGTCGTCGACAGGAACGCGAGTTTCATGAGTAGTAATGATACGCGCCAGAGCCCGATTGGAATTGCTCGGGTGACGGAATCGTTTTTCCCGCTTACGAGATTTCTTGTCCCACCACCGGACGAGGTAACCGCTGATTTAGACGGCCAATGCATTGAAACGAAAAAACCCGAGTCTTGGCATGATACTTGCCACCCGGAGATGTTGGAGGATTCTTAATGTTCCCATCCATTGCTCGCGTCGTGGTTCCTGTTGGCATGGTATCTGTTTCCGTCTTGGCGTCCTTGGCCAACGCCCAAATCTCGCCGAGCCTACCCAATCCGAGCATGGCACCGAATCCGCTGACGACGACGATATCCATTTTTCGTAGCAATATGCAGGACAAGATCATGAA
>PMOK01000020.1 GCA_003162425.1 Bryobacterales bacterium
GTCAAGCTGATCAACGATTTTCTAGATTTTTCCAAAATCGAAGCCGGCGCACTGCGATTGGAGAAAATTCCTTTTCGAATTCTCTCGACGCTAGAGGACGCGGTGGCCACGTTCCGGGAATCAGCCAGCCGGAAAGGCATTAGCCTGGAATTTGAAATCGCCGCGGACGTTCCGGAATGGGAGTTCGGTGATCCATTGCGGGTGCAGCAGGTGTTAGTGAATTTGTTGAGTAACGCTCTCAAGTTCACTGTGCAAGGGCACGTAGCAGTGCAAGTGCTCACGCTCTCCACTCCCGCCGGCGAGCGTCTTTGCTATGAGGTCTCAGACACCGGCCCTGGAATCCGAGCCGAAGATCAGGAGCGAATATTTTCCGCCTTTACGCAATTGTCGAAACAGAATCCAGGCGGCGCGGCTGGCTCCGGCCTGGGGCTCACCATTTGCAAAGAGCTGGTAGAGCTCATGGGCGGAGAAATCGGAGTGACCAGTCAGCCGGGGCGGGGCAGCCGGTTTTATTTCACTCTCCCCTTGGAAGCGGCGGAGCCAATGGATGCAGGCGCCGATGGCTCTGCAGGTCCCGCGATTCCGCAGCCGCTGGATTCGGGCACTGTGCGGCTACTGGTGGCCGAGGACACTGAAGACAACCGGCTGCTGGTTACCCATTATTTGCACAAAGAACCGGTAGAACTGACATTCGCCGAAGACGGGCAGATGGCTCTGGATGCCGTGATGGCCGGCGGCGAATTCGACCTGATCCTCATGGATCTGGATATGCCGCGAATGGATGGGTACGGGGCCAGCAAGTTGATCCGGGAGTGGCAGAGATCGCGCGCACAGGTTCCGACTCCGATTGTGGCTCTCTCGGGGCACGCCATGCGCGAAGCTCAACAGGCCAGCCTGGCCGCTGGATGCACCGCCCACCTGTCAAAGCCGGTGGACCAGGCCACGCTGCTCGGTACGGTTCGCCGCTACGCGCGCACGAAAAGTGCCCGGCGGCAGGAGATTGCCGAGCTCGAGAATGGCATTGCAGCCCTGATCCCGAAGTATCTTGCCTCTAAGCCGAGGCAGATCGAAGAAGCGCAGGCATGGCTAGTCTTGAAGGAGTTCGAGCCTATCTGGCGCTTCGGTCACAATCTCAAGGGGACTGGACGCGGATACGGGTTTCCGCCCATAGAAGAGATGGGCAGGGAGATCGAGAAGGCCGCGGCTAACCATGACGAAGCCAGTATCAGCGTGCAATTGGAGAGCCTGCGCCGCTTCGTGAACGAAGACCGGGTGCCGACCTGGAAATAGAGCTTGGTCCTCTGCTGGCCTCTCGCCTCAGGGAGGATCTATGTTAGGCCCGCCGTCGAGCAGGCTATGCGTTGTTCAACCTGATCCTGGCGAAGCGCCATCATCGGATGGACGCGCGGGCCGGCGCGAACAAAGTAGTGACTAACCTGCCAAGCTCACCACCAGCCCGATGCCTACGCCAATCAGACCCATAGTGGCTGCTTGAGCCCATCCGCCGGATGGCCGGAAGGATCATTGTCGCCCTATGGGACAGCTTTGGAGCAGGCGCCATAGCAGAAATTATACTTATGTAGAGGTCTACTTGACATGGGCATAAGTAGTTTGCTACATAGGGGTGGGAGTGTGAGAAATGAAAGCGGCCTTAAACGTCCTGGCATGGATTCTTGCTGTTCTGCTTGCAGTCGTTTTTCTATTTGCCGGCGGCGTCAAATTGCTCGGAGCGCGCGCCATGGTTCAGGAATTCGCGCAGATCGGGATAGGACAATGGTTTCGGTATTTCACCGGCATTCTAGAAGTCAGCGGTGCGATCGGTGTGCTGATCCCGAAATACCGGTTTGGGGCGGCACTTCAGATTGCGGTGGTGATGGTTGGCGCAACCGCCGCAAACATCTGGGTCCTGCATCTGCCGCCGCTGGCTCGCCTTACGGCTTTCCTGCTGGCAGCGGCGCTGGCGCTCGCGTGGCTGCGGCGCCCGAAGGCCCTGGTCTGAGGCGCTCCCTGCTCGAACTCTGGAGTGTTTCAAAACGATTCACCGGGATTGTCGCGCAGTTCCAGCGTCATGAGTTCCGCCCTGCGCCCTTGGCAAAGAGACCGCTCCAGGAATCGTCCAGGTCGAGCCATTGCGGTCCCGAATAGCTGGACGAAATCTCCGAGGCATGCAGCAGTCCATGTCCGTGCGGGCAGGTCGACTCGGTGCCATACCATTCCAGGAACGTCCGTGATGGAGTACCGATGACAATCGGGTTGGTGAGCAAGCGAAGGCACCTCGGACAGCGGCGCTGCTGATCCGTGATCACCCAGCGCAATGCCAGGACCACTGCCGCGCCCCCCGCAAGGCCGGTCAATCCTCGCAGCGGTCCCACGAGAATCTGAACCAGAGATCCGCAAAGCACAATCGACTGCAGCAGCGCAATCTTCAAAACCAGGAAAATTCCCCGGCGCAACGTGCTCGACCAGGACACAGAATAGCGGCTGGCAGGCGGCCTCCACACCCACAGCGCGGCGGGCAGAAGTAGACAAGAAAGCGTCAGCACTCCGATGCATATCCCGGCCAAGTCGGAAGCTTTCAAGGGCGAGGCCGGCTCCAGGCGCGGAGCTAGCATGTGAAATGCGAAAAAGATGCTCAACGCCGCCAGTGCGGCCAGCAAGGCCAGGCAACTGAGAGGCGACTCCAGACGGATTCTGGTTCGCTTCACAGGGACACAATGATTGCGTCGCAGCCAAAACGCATCTCGAAAAGCGCCCATACAGAAAATCGTTGCCCGGCATTGGGGGATATACCAGAGCTCGGATCTCCATTCCTCCATCCATTCGGCGCGTTGATCGCTGGGCACAAGTAAGGATGCGACTCGAAGAGTGGTGTATTGCAGCCATGCGCCGTTCATGCGTCGTCCACCTCCACCGCCGCAACCAGCTTGGCCAGCAGCGGGTAGCGCTTCCTCAAGGCCTCCAGCGTTTTCTCCCCGGCGCGGCTGAGCTTGTAGTATTTGCGCGGCGGCCGCTGCTCGGCATCCGCCAATGAATGGCGCTCCCACTGGGATCGAATCAACTTATCACGTTCCATCCGCCGCAGTGCCGGGTAGACCGTTCCGCTCGGAAGACCTGTTACCTCCATCACCGTGTAGCCATAGACATGGCCTGCCGCGATGGCTCCGAGCATCATCGCGGAAGTGTGGGAGAGTCTCGGCGCGTCTGCCATGGTGGAATTATATCTATGTAGACATCTACCTGCAAGAGGAAGCAATCCACCCGCGGGTTGCCCGATGGATGGACCCAGCATGAGCAGGCATTTGGGGCTGCGCCGCTTCGTGACCGAAGAACGAGTGCCGGCCTGGAAATAAAGCTTGGTCCTCTGCTTGCCTCAACCCCCTGTTCCCAGCTACCACCATGGGGATGCTTTGGCAGTCAACTCCTCTTGCCTTCAAAACGGGTTCAGTTCCTACGAACTTTCCAGGGACCTCAAGATCACTCAGAAAAGCACTTGGTTCATGC
>PMOK01000198.1 GCA_003162425.1 Bryobacterales bacterium
GTTGGCCCTCCGGGCCTTGAAAGGATCACTCTGTTTATGATTGTCATGAAATTTGGCGGCTCCTCGGTGGAATCAGGCGATGCGATCTTACGTTTAGCCAGAACCGTAAAATCGCATCTTGATCGGCAGCCGGTTGTAGTTGTGTCCGCGATGGGGAAGACGACAAACAAGCTGCCGGAGTTTGCCGAACACGCCCGCCGGGGCGACCGCTCCCGCCAAGCCGCAGTACATATTGACCGAGCCCTGGGTTGGGTATCGTTTTCGCAATCCATCCGATCCCGACGCACCCACGCCCCCATCGGATGATGAATGGCAGGAGCCCTAGCAGCCTATGGCGAAACCCACTCCCTCAGAATCCGTGAAAAAATCGGTTGGCCGGCGAAAGCGCCTGCCCCACGTAGGCCCAAACCATTGCGGTTCAATGTGGGGCAGACGCTTTCGTCTGCCAAGGCTCGGTAACGGTTTGCTGTTCTTTCCCTTGGCACTACTTATCGCCGCCGATCCCGCGTGGATGAGCAAACCGATTCAGCAGTGGGATGAGGAAGACGCGAAACAAGTGCTCACCAATTCCCCGTGGGTCAAGCATGCCAAGCCGGCGCTGTTACCCGAACAGACTGAGGATCAACGCCGGGAAGGCGGACAGATGGGAGGCGGGAAGGGCGTGGGGCTGCAGGGAGTCGGCGGAGGTGGCGTGTTCGCGCCTGCTCAGAATCCTCAGGCAGGAAAAGCGAAGGCTGGCTCCGGCTATGCAGATGCGCTGACAGTTCGTTGGGAAAGTGCTGTTCCGGTCCGGGTCGCGGAGATGAAAGCGAAAGAAATTGGCGCACCCGACTGGGATGGAGAATTCTATGCCATTGCCGTCTACGACGTTCCTGGCCTCAAGGGCAGCAATAGTGAACTGAACATTTTGAAAAGAGCAGCTTTTCTGAAGCGCGAGGGAAAGAAGGATATCAAACCCGAGCGCGTGGATGTCATGCAGCGTGCCAACGGACTCTCAATCGTGGTTTATCTGTTTCCGCGTTCCGATGAAATCACAAGAGACGACAAGCGCATCCGGTTTGCTGCACAGATCGCAAGGCTTTACCTGGAGCGCGACTTCGACACCGCCGAGATGGAGTTCCAAGGCAAACTGCAACTCTGATATTTATTTTTCCACAGCAATCCTTATAAAGTCCTTACGCCTTCGTTATTACTTCCTCACGCAGCCTGGAATAAGCTTGAGGACAGTGCGACTGATCAGTCAGGGGAAACAGGCCGATCGATTGATAATCCCTATCGGTCCCATCCAAAACTCGGATCGCAGTAGCGGCCGGCTAACCCGGAACCAGCATACGATTCAAATTCATGCGAATGAAACCATCTGGTGCGCAGCCTGTAACACGACGCTTAATGGCGTGAAAGTTCGCTCCTGCCGTTTATGCCTTTTTCATGAACCAGGTCCCATACTCATATTCAAAAACAAAAAGCGTGTAACACAGCCACCCCAGTCCGGTAGCCGATCACCCTGTCGAGTGTCAGCCCTCAGAGCGTCTCTGAACCCTTTGAAGGCCGTTCGGAACTCTTAAATTTTCGTGAGGTTATGAATATGATTGTTGATGAGAAGTTTCTACTTTCCGCAGTTGTGCCAGCTTGCCTCATGTTGCAAGTAGCGGCGCTGCCATTTCCTGCCTTAGGGCAGGAGTCCTACGGTGGCATTGGCGGGGTCACTCGAGATTCTGCGAGTAGCCAGCCTATTGCGCAGACGCAAATCACCGCGCACAATGCGGATAAGAACACGGATCGTACCGTCAGCAGTGGCGCCGACGGTGTTTTCTCGATCGCGAACCTCGAGCCCGGGCGGTACGAAGTCTCGGTCACGAAGGATGGATTTCAGAAATCGTCTGTGCGTGTCGATGTAGCGGCCCGCCAAATCGCTCAGCTGGATCTTAAGCTCCAAGTCGTGCCCGCGCCGCTGACCGAAAGAGAAAAGCAATTGCTCGAACGTATGCAACGGCTGGAAGCACGCCTGGCGGCAATGGAAGCGAAGGATGCGAACGCAACGGAGGCGGGCTCCAACAGCGCTTCGCGAAATCGGCCGCTGGTAGCCTCAACGACACCGATTCCCGCTGCGTTTCCGGGTACCTTGGAACAAGCCGGTAAGCCGACCATACCCTCGCCACCCACGCCGGTCGCTCCGGCTACACACATTCTTCCGGATGCGCTACAAGCACCCGAGGCGACTCAAGGCGTCGACAATTTTACTCCGTTCGCATATGGCGACTTTACCTGGCTGAACGGCAGCCCGCGCAACAAAGACACAGTGCTGGACACGAAGTTCTTCACGCCGGAAATCCGGTTCGACACTCACTACATGACGGATTTCAATCAACCGCATGACCATACCATCGTTGGTGCGACCGAAAGCTTCAGGTCCGGCGAAGTCCAGATTGAGCAGGCCAGCGTCGGCGGCGACTTTCATTGGGAGAACGTTCGTGGCCGAATCCTGTTCATGCAGGGGCTGTTTGCCACCACCACGCCGCGCAACGACGCAAGCTCAGCCACTGGCTCCGGCAACGGAACTACCGGCGGAGTCGGCCAGTGGGATCTCCAGAATGCTTACAAGTATGTATCCGAAGCCTACGGCGGGTATCACTTCAACGTGCAACACGGACTCAATATCGACGCAGGAATCTTCGTGTCGTACATCGGTCTCTTCAGTTACTACAATTACGATAATTGGACCTATCAACCCTCGTATGTGTCGTCCAATACGCCCTGGTTCTTTAACGGCGTGCGCGTGCAGTGGTTCCCAACCAACAAGTTGAAGATCGAACCTTGGTTCGTCAACGGATGGCAGTCCTACGCGAAGTTCAATGGCCATCCCGGTCTAGGCGGACAGCTTCTGTGGATGCCGAAAGAATGGTTCAAGCTGGTCGCCAACCAATATGGCTATGGGCAAGACAACCTGGGCCTTCCCAAAACACAGCGCATCCACACCGATGACAGCATCGAGGTCAGATACTACAACAATCCTGAGAGCCTCGGTCTCTCGAAGATGGCGTTCTCCCTTACGGCCGACGCCGGCTGCCAATATGGCGGCGGACTTTCCTGCACCGGCGGACCCCACAGCACTAACAAAGAGTCCTTTGTCGGCTGGATGCTTTACGACCGCCTGTGGTTCCACAAGGACCTGTTCGGCCTTACGCTCGGCGGCGGAGAGATGAGCAACTGGGGCCGCTACCTGACGCTGCTGCCGCCGATCGATGGGGCTTGGGCTGCATCCGGTACGCCATACTTCACAGAGAATCCCGGCCAGAGGGCTCACATGTGGGATAGCACGGTTACTCTCCAGTACATGCCCAAACAATACATCACCTGGTGGGCGGAGGCCGGCTATCGCCACTCAGATGTTCCGTATTTCGCTGGGCGCGGCGGCGTAACGCCGCCGGGCGGGAATAATGGCCTTCCTCAATACTTCACATGCATGTCGGGCGCAACCGCGGGTACCAACAATCTGGCAGCAGCAACCGTAGCCTGCGGCGGAGCCGGTAATGTCTGGTACCCGGATCTTCGAAGAAGTGAGACCAAGCTTAGTCTCGGCATAATGGTCAAGTTCTAGCCTGGCCGGGGGCACCGGGTCTTCAACGGATTGGAGTCTACTTTGAAACATAGAATTTTGACGATTGGTTTTCTCGTAATCTCTATCCTTGCGCTACTGCTTTTGAACAGTTGCCGTAGCGTGCATGCGCAGGCGGACCTGAACCCGGCCGGTGATCCGCCCGCCGCCAAGGTTGTTCCCATGGTGGATCTAACCCTATTCACAGTGGACCACCCGGAGCAATTTCCGCTGAGCACGGCGATTGAGCATGCCACGACCTCCGAGTTAGTGGTCACTGGAACGGTCACGCCCGACATTTCCCGCAATGTCCCCGTCGTCTCGCTAGCCTCGGGGCGCGTTATGGCCATTCACGCGAGATTGGGCGACACCGTGCAAAAGGGCCAGTTGCTGTTGACCATTCGAAGCGACGATGTCTCGGGCGGTTATTCCAACTATAGAAAAGCCATCGCGGATGAGCGTCTTTCTAAGGCTCAATTAGAGCGCGCCAAGGATCTGTACGAGCACGGAGCCATCGCTCTTAACGATCTGCAAATCGCGCAAGACACGGAGGACAAGGCCAAGGTGGATCTGGAAACTATGTCCGAGCATCTTCGGTTGCTCGGCAACGACCCCGATAAGCCAAATGGCACGGTGGATATCTTCGCGCCAGTTTCGGGAGTGATCACCGATCAGCAAGTCACCAATGCATCGGCCGTGCAGGCGTTCAATATTCCGAGCCCATTCACGATTTCCGATCTCTCGAACGTCTGGATTGTGTGCGACGTGTACGAGAACGACCTGGCCGGCGTCAAGCTTGGCGATACGGCCGAGATCAGCTTGAATGCCTATCCCGACCGCGTGTTCAAGGGAACGGTCAGCAACATCGGCGCGATCCTTGATCCCAACATTCGCACCGGCAAAGTTCGCATGGAGGTGCGCAATCCAGGCATCATGCGCCTGGGCATGTTCGTGAAAGCTACATTCCGCGGACAGACTAAGGAAACGCACACCGCAGTCCCCGCCGACGCCGTCCTGCACATGCATGACCGCGACTGGGTGTACGTGCCCGCGCCCGGAAATAAATTCCGCCGACTGGAAGTTGTGAGTGGGGACCTTCTGCCGGGCAACCTGCAGGAGATAAAGTCCGGAATAGCGCCAAGCCAACAGGTGGTGACGAACGCGCTGGTGTTGGACCACGTCATCGCCCAATGAGGGGTGCTACCGAACCGCGACCGTGAGGGAGTCGGTTGCTTCCGGCCAGGAATAGAAAATGATTCGTGCGCTCGTAGACTTTGCGCTTAACAACAAGTTTGTGGTCGTGGCTGCCGCAATTCTCGCGATCGGCTGGGGCGCTATCTCGTTCCACACCTTGCCCGTGGAAGCCTATCCCGATATCGCCGACAACTATGTGACCGTGATCACGCAGTGGCCTGGCCGGTCCGCAGAAGAGGTGGAACAATTGGTCACGATTCCGGTCGAAATCCAGATGAACGGAATCCCGCACCTCACCTATCTGCGCTCGGAATCCATTTTCGGCTTGTCGTTCGTGATCATGATTTTTGACGACAGCTCCGTCAACGATTGGAACCGTCAAAAGGTCCTCGAAAGACTGACACAGGTGAATCTTCCTCCGGGACAAAACCTGCAGCCTCAAATCGGCACGGACTGGAGTACAGTCGGACAAATCTATTGGTACACGCTGAGGAGTACCAACCCTCACTACGACCTAATGGAGTTGAGGTCGCTGGAAGACTGGGTTCTGCTCAAGGAGTTCAAGTCTGTTCCCAACGTGGTGGACGTTTCCGACTTTGGCGGCACGGTGCGAGAGTACCAAGTGCGCCTCGATCCCAGCAAGCTGGTGTCTTATGGATTAAGCATCGGCCAGGTGGAGCAGCAGCTTTCCAACAACAACATCAATGCCGGCGGTAGCTTTGTCGAGGTCGGCATGCAGCAAATGAATGTCCGCACGCTGGGCCTCTTCGGTAGCGTGCAAGACATCCAGCAAACCGTTCTCAAGACACAAAGCGGCACGGCCCTGCGCGTGAGAGACATTGCGGATGTGGTCCAAGGCCCCAAAATCCGGCTGGGTCACATGGCGCGGGCCAATCATATGGAAGATGGCCGCATCGTCGATGAACCCGACGTCATTCAAGGTATTGTGCTACTGCGTAAGGGCGCGGAGGAGGAATCTACGCTCGCGGCCATTCACAAGAAAGTGAATCAGCTCAATAACGGCATCCTGCCGCCGGGCGTTACGGTTGTACCCATGCTGGACCGCAGCGATCTGCTGCATTTCACGTTGCACACCGTGCTGCACAATCTCACGGAAGGAATGATTCTGGTCACCGTCATTCTCTTCCTCTTCTTGCTGAATGCCCGGGCGGCTCTGATCGTAGCGCTCACCATTCCGTTCTCACTGTTGTTTGCGTCCATCTGGCTGAACGCGAGCAACATTCCGGCGAACCTTCTATCTCTTGGCGCGCTGGATTTCGGAATGGTTGTAGACGGTGCGGTGGTGATGATTGAGAACATTATGCGACGCATGAACCGGGACACCGGCTCCAAGCCAGCCGCCACCATAATCCGCGAGGCGGCCCACGAGGTCCAGCGCCCGGTCTTCTACGCCATCGCGATCATCATCACTGCCTACCTGCCGATTTTCACGCTTCAACGCGTGGAAGGCCGGTTGTTCCGCCCCATGGCCTGGACCGTGGCCTTTGCGCTGCTGGGAGCCATGACATTCTCGATCCTCATCGCTCCCGTACTATCGAGTGCGCTGTTCCGGAATGGAGTAAAAGAGACGCGCAATCCCGTGATGGCCTACTTGGTTGAGCGCTACCGGAGGCGGCTGCGCTGGGCCATCCAACATCGCTGGATTACGGTTGGAGTTGGCCTAGTTGCTTTGACGGCGACAGTGTATCTGGGCTTTAGCGGAATCATCGGCGCGGAGTTCCTGCCGCACCTGGATGAAGGCGCCATTTGGGCCCGCGGCACTCTGGCGAACAGCACGAGCCTTTCCGAGAGCGAGAAATTTACCACCAACGAGCGCTACGTTTTCGCGTCCTTCCCCGAAGTCAGCAAAGTCATTTCAGAAGTCGGGCGGCCTGACGACGGAACCGACACGGGAGGGTTCGGCAACACCGAGTACTTCGTCGACTTGAAGCCGAAGGATCAATGGAGGCCGGTCTTTCATCAGAACAAAGAAGACCTTATCGCCGCCATGAATCGCGCGGTGCAAAGGTACCCCGGCGCAATCTGGAACTTCTCGCAGCCTATTGAAGACAACGTCGGCGAAACGCTCACGGGCACCAAGGGCCAACTCGCACTCAAGGTGTTCGGGAGCGATTTGAAAACTCTGGAGGCCAAGGGCGAAGAAGTGAGTACGGTCATGGCGAGCATCCCCGGTCTGCGCGATGTCAAACTATTGCGGGATTTCGGCCAGCCGAACCTCAATCTAACCGTCGACCGCATGCAAGCGGCTCGTTTTGGAATCAACGTGGCAGACATACAGGACGCCATACAGACAGCGGTGGGCGGCAATGCCGTAAGTCAAGTACTGATCGGCGAGCAGCGCTACGACGTGGTGGTGCGCTATCAGCAGAAATATCGCGACACGCCCAAGGCGATCGAGAATACGCGGCTGCTTTCTCCCACCGGCGAACGAGTCTCGCTAGCTCAGTTAACCAAAGTAGAGGTTCGGGATGGCGCCTACGATATTTACCGCGAAGGCAACACCCGCTATGTGGCCGTGACCTTCAGCGTGAGGGGCCGGGATCTCGGGACCACCGTCGAAGACGCGATCAAGAAGTTTAATGAGAAGGTGAAGTTGCCGCCAGGCTATCGCATCGAGTGGTCGGGAGAATATGAGAGCGAGAAGCGCGCACAGGCACGCTTGGCGATCATCGTGCCTTTGACCATCCTGGTCATCTTCATCATTCTCTACACCATGTTCCGATCGGCCAAGTGGGCTCTGCTGATTCTGGCAGTGGTAGCTATGGCGCCAATTGGCGGTCTACTGGCTTTGCTGGCTACCGGCACCTACTTCAGCGTGTCGTCCGGAATCGGATTCCTGGCACTATTTGGCGTGTCGGTGCAGACCGGCGTCATCATGCTGGAATACATCAACCAGCTTCGGGCCAAGGGCCACAGTATCGTGGATTCCGCTATCGAAGGCGCCGCCCTGAGGCTTCGACCCATCATGATGACTTCACTCGTCGCCACCTTCGGGCTGGTGCCCGCTGCACTATCGCACGCCATCGGATCGGACTCGCAACGGCCTTTCGCAATCGTGATAGTTGGCGGCCTGGTCACCGCGCTTCTGTTGAGCATTGTTCTGTTGCCCACGCTGTATGTTTGGATCGCGAGCGACAGAGATAAGCTCCCGAAACTGGAGGCGTCGCTTGAGCACTAAGCGTAGAATCTTGGAACTTCGGAACAGCGCATTCTTCGTTGCAGGCATAGTGTTTTGTTGCTCGGCATTGGTGGACATGGCTTTTGGTCAGACTGTCGCAGGACCCACCAAGCTCACGCTCGAACAGGCTATTGAGTTGGCCATCCAACGCAACCACGGCCTGCTCGCTACGCGGACCACGATCCAACAAAACCTGGCCCAGGAAGTCACCGCGAACCTTCGCCCGAATCCGACCTTCTTCACCGACTGGGAATACCTGCCGCTGTACAAGCCGGGCGTCGGAATCCTTGACTACCTGCACGACTCAACCGAAGGCGACGTCGGCCTCAGCTACATGTTCGAACGCGGCGAGAAACGGCAGCACCGCCTGGAGGCAGCCCAAGACGCGACCGCCGTCACACGCGCGCAGGTCTCCGATAGCGAACGCGGTCTGGCTTTTCAGGTTGGCCAGCTCTTCATTAATGTCCAGCTAGCGGAGTCGACACTCGACCTCGCGCAGCAGGATTTAAAGAGCTTTCAAGAAACAGTTAACATCAGCGCCAGGCAATACCAAATCGGCACCATCGCCGAGAATGATTTTTTGAAGATGAAGCTGCAGTTGGTGCAATTCCAGAGCGATCTTGAACAGGCTGAGCTCTCCAAGGAACAAGCCCTGTCCGACCTGCGGCAACAGTTGGGCTACGAATCGGTACCTGCTGACTACGACGTTACAGGTTCATTCGACTATCAGCCGCTGGCCGTGAAGCTCGATGACCTCCAAACCAAGGCGCTGCAGAATCGGCCCGATCTCCGTGCGGCAGTGCTGGGCGTTAAAGCGTCGAACAGCCAATACACTCTGGCTAAGGCGAATGGGAAACAAGATTACACTGTTTCGGGCAACTACTCGCATGTCAACGGCCTCAGCGCTCTGACACTCTCCTTCAGCATTCCGATGCCGATTTTCGACCGCAATCAAGGCGAAATTGCTCGCACGCGTTACGCCATCAACCAAGCGAAGGAGCAGCAGAGTGCCGCAACCGGGCAGGTTCTGACGGACGTGAAAGACGCCTATGAAGGGGTGCGGTCGAACGACCGGCTGGTTCAAATCTATCGATCCGGCGTGCTGGAGGATTCCAAGCGCAGCCGTGATATCAGCGAATATTCCTACCGTCGCGGGGCTACCGCGTTGCTTGATTTTCTGGATGCCGAGCGCAGTTATCGCGCTATGGAGCTCGCCTACCGCCAGGCAGTTGCCGCCTACCTGACTGCACTAGAGCAATTGCGCCAAGCGGTGGGAACGCGGAGCTTGCCATGACATTGATGGAGGGTGTTGTCCCCTTGCTCACGCGCGGGGCTACCGGGGTCTGCGATGGTAGCCCCGCGCGTCAGCAAGGGGACGTGCTTATATGACCAAGGAACAGGTTCGCGCGCGTATCGAAGAGATCGGCATCATCCCGGCGGTACGGCTAAACAGCCCCGAGGACGCCATCTTCGCCGCCGAAGCAGTGGCTAGCGGTGGAATCCCCATCGTAGAAGTCACCATCACTGTGCCGGGCGCCCTTGACGTGATTCGGCACCTATCAGAGCATCGGCTCGACGTGATTCAAGGCGCTGGTACCGTTCTAGACCTCTCGTGGGCCCGCAAGTGTGTAGATGCCGGTGCACTGTTTCTGACCAGCCCAGGGTTCGACGTCAAGATCGTGGAGTTTGCCGCCCAGGAAAAGGTCCTGGTTTTCCCCGGTGCTTTAACGCCCACGGACGTAATCGCTGCCGCGAAGGCGGGGGCGGACTTCGTCAAAATCTTTCCTTGCGCTCAGGTCGGCGGTCCCAGTTACATTAAGGCCCTGAAATCCCCGTTCCCCGATGTGCCGCTCATCGCAGCCGGAGGCGTGAATCAGCAAAACGCCTCCGATTACATTCTCGCCGGCGCCTCAGCGCTGGGCATCGGCAGGGATTTGATTCACGAAGATGCCATCAAGCGCCGGGATCATGGATGGATCCGCGAGCTAGCACGGCGCTACAGGAACATGGTGATCCAGGCGCGGGCGCAACTGAAACCGCAAGGTGTTTCATAGAGGAGAGACATGAGAGGCAATCTGGCGATACTCTTCTTCGAACTTGGCGTGTTTGGAATGACCCTGCCATTGTCCGGAGCCGAGCAGCGTATTGAAGTAGCCAAGACGGAACGATTCAATTTTGCCCCCGGGGGTACCATTCGCGTGAACAGCTCCTACGGCACTTTGAATGTAGAAGGCTGGGACCGGCCCGAGGTTGAGATTGCCGTGGTCAAGTCAACCGAGCAATATTACGAACCCAAGCAGCGGGAGAAGGCGACAACCCTTTTGGAGCGCGCCCATATTTCAACCGAGCGGGTTTCTGATACCGAATTGGCTATCTCCACCCACCAGGACAGGAAAATATCAGTCGACTATGAGATCCGTGTGCCGCGCGATTCGAGGCTCGAGATCCACCACGGCACCGGCCAGGTATTGGTGGCGAATGTGACCGGGGACATCCAGGCCACCGGACACCGCGGCGACCTCGTGCTGATGCTTCCGGATACGGGTGCATACTCGATTGATGCGAAAACCAAAGTCGGAGTCGTTACCTCTGATTTTGCGGGCGACTTACATCGCCGCCGGTACCTGCTGGGCGAACGGTTCGCCGGCCCGTCCGCAGCGCATCGGGTCTATCTGCGCATGGGTTTTGGAGGCATTACGATCAAGAGTGTTCCGCCGGAGGCTGAACCGCCGGCCAGCGTAACTGCGAGGCAGTAGCTAATTCCGCAAATCTTCCAGGCCATCAGAGGAATGAAAACTTCAGCTAGTGGGGCGGACCCCCTGGTCCGCGCGGGGTCCCCCTGGACCCGCACCGCGAGCAGCAGGCCGACGAGGGCGTCGGCCGCGGACCAGGGGGTCCGCCCCACTTTGCCAAGTGCAGGTGAGCACCTTATGAGCCGGCTGCTAGGAATCGTTTTGGTTTACGCGCTGATGTTTCTGGGTTGGACCGGTGTGGGCCTGTTCATGATCTTCGCCCCGGTTCGCTTTGGCAACCTCGTCCACGAGAGTTTCGGCTTCTTTCCCTACGTCAAGGACGGCGATTGGGGCAAGAAGCTGATTTTGCGAGTGGTGGGCGCCGGGTTCCTGGCCTTCGCAATGCGTTTTGCGTTAGGAATTGCGGCCCTCGCAAGAAGCTAGGCGGCTCCGTCTTTATGAAATCCTTATGCCTTCCTTATCACTTCCTCACCCTCGGCGTTCTAAAGTGAAATGAGGACGTTATGCTCGACCTCTTCTACGTGATCGTCGCGATTCTGTTCTTCGTCGTCTCTTGGGCTTTCACCAAGGCGTGCGACAAGCTGTAAAAGGAACCCAACCATGGACTACATCATCGCCGGAATTGCATCCTTCTTTCTCTTCGTTTATTTGATCTACGCATTGCTGCGGCCGGAAAAGTTCTAAGGACTTGAGCTATGACTTCCATAGGCGTTCTTCAAATCGTCATCTACTTTCTGATCCTGCTGGCCATTACAAAACCGGTCGGGTTATACATGGCCCGCGTCTTTAACGGCGAGCGGACGTTCCTGCATCCCGTGTTGCGTTGGCTGGAGGTCCTGATTTACAAGCTCAGCGGGATTCGCGAAGACGCGGAACAGCGTTGGACGCAATACTCGGGCGCGCTGCTTTCGTTCAGTGTGTTCGGCTTCCTGCTGGCCTACGTAATCCAGCGCGCGCAAGCTTACCTGCCGCTGAATCCGCAGAATTTCGGGACTCCCGTCATGACGCCGGACCTGGCGTTCAACACGGCGGTCAGCTTTGTGACCAATACGAACTGGCAGTCCTATAGCGGCGAATCTACGCTGAGCTACTTCGTTCAAATGGCTGCGCTCACTGTACAGAATTTTGTGTCGGGTGCGGCCGGAGTGGCCATCGCTATCGCGGTAGCGCGCGGGTTCGCACGGCAGCAGATGAAGACCATCGGGAACTTCTGGGTGGACTTGACCCGCGCCACCCTCTACGTGCTGTTGCCGCTGTCGTTGGTGGGCGCTCTTTTCCTGTGTTCGCAGGGCGTTATCCAAAACCTGCATCCAAACACGAAAGCCGCGACCGTGGAAGGCCATGCGCAAATTATTCCCCAGGGCCCGGTGGCTTCTCAAGAGGCCATCAAGATGGTCGGCACCAATGGCGGTGGATTTTTCGGGGCAAACTCCTCTCATCCGTTCGAGAATCCGACCCCCCTCTCCAACTTCGTCCAGATGCTGATGATCTTCGTGATCCCGGCCGGATTGATGTATACCTTCGGCAAGATGGTCGGAGATACTCGCCAAGGCTGGGCTCTGTTCGCTGCTGCGAGTGTGATGTTCCTGGCTGGAGTCTTTGTCTGTTATCCAGCCGAGCAAGGCGGCAACCCATTGCTCGCCAAGCTGGGCATCCAGACCACCGCGAGCGCGACGCAAGCGGGCGGCAATATGGAAGGCAAGGAAACCCGATTCGGGATTGCCTCCACCGCGCTGTTCGCCACCATTACCACGGACGCAAGCTGTGGGGCTATCAATGGCCAGCACGACAGCTTCGTCCCGATTGGAGGACTGGTGCCGCTGTTCAATATCATGACGGGTGAGGTGATTTTTGGAGGTGTGGGCGCGGGACTATACGGAATTCTCTTGTACGCCATCGTGGCTGTGTTCATCGCCGGCTTGATGGTGGGGCGCACACCCGAATATATCGGAAAAAAGATCGAGCAGAAGGAAGTGAAGATGGCTATGCTCGCGGTCATTGCTACCGCGGCCAGTATTCTGGTGTTCACATCAATCAGTGTGGTTGTCCCGTTCGCAAAGGACAGTTACTGGAATCCGTCCGGCGCTGCGATCACGAACGTGACCAACGGAGGTCCGCACGGCTTCGCTGAGATCCTTTACGCGTACACCAGCGGAACCGGCAACAACGGCAGCGCCTTCGGTGGAATCGGCACCAACACACCCTGGTACAACCTGACTCTCGGCCTGGCGATGCTGATCGGACGCTTCCTGTTTCTGCTGCCGCTCCTGGCTGCCGCTGGAAACCTCGCCGCCAAGAAGAAAGTGGCCACCACCAGCGGGACCTTTCCAACGCACGGGGCGCTATTCGTGGGTCTGCTGGTGGGCACCGTTGTGATCGTGGGTGCGCTCACGTTCTTCCCCGCGCTTTCGCTGGGGCCCATTGTGGAGCATTATCTGATGCATCAAGGAAAGCTGTTCTAATCCCATGTCGACCACTGTCACGCCACCCAAACCAACGCCGGCCGCCGAAGACCTGACATCACTTCTGCCCAAGAAACTGGCACGCGCCAGGCCGTTGTTCGACGCCGAGATCGCGGGCCGAGCCCTCAAGGAATCGTTCTTTAAGCTGAATCCGGTGACGCTCGCAAAGAATCCCGTGATTTTTGTGGTGGAAGTGGGCGCGACGCTCACCACCATATTCCTGGTACGCGACCTTTTCACCGGCGCGAGCGGCCTCCTGTTCTCCGTTCAGATCGCAATCTGGCTGTGGTTCACGGTACTGTTCGCGAACTTCGCCGAAGCCATGGCGGAGGCGCGCGGCAAGGCGCAGGCCGACACGTTGCGCAAAACCAAATCGGACACCATCGCCAAACGGCTGAACCCCCGCGGGGATCATGATGACGTTCCCGCTTCCAAGCTCCGCGCCGGCGATGTAGTGATATGCGAGACCGGCGATATCATTCCGGGCGACGGCGAGGTGATCGAAGGAATCGCAACCGTCGACGAATCGGTGATCACCGGCGAGAGTGCGCCCGTCATTCGCGAGTCCGGAGGCGACCGTAATGCTGTCACCGGAGGCACACGCGTCCTGTCCGACTCAGTCAAGATCAAGATCACTTCCAATCCCGGCGAGACGTTTCTGGACCGTATGATCGCGCTGGTGGAAGGCGCCGAACGGCAGAAGACTCCCAACGAAATCGCATTGAACATCCTGATCGCTGGTCTCACTCTGATTTTTCTTCTTGCCGTCATCACTCTGCAGCCATTCGCGGTTTATAGCGTCGCCTCCGCCGGAACCGGCCAGGTGCCCTCAGTCGCGGTCCTGGTTGCATTGCTGGTGTGTCTGATCCCCACCACCATCGGTGGATTGCTTTCTGCGATTGGCATCGCCGGCATGGATCGCGTGATGCAGCACAATGTGCTGGCTATGAGCGGAAAAGCCGTCGAAGCATCGGGCGATGTGAATACTCTACTGCTCGACAAAACCGGAACCATCACGCTGGGAAATCGCCAGGCGGTGGAATTCCTCGCTGTTCGCGGCGTCACGGAAGGCGAACTGGCGGATGGCGCGCAACTCTCCAGTCTAGCCGACGAAACCCCCGAAGGCCGATCGATCGTGGTATTGGCCAAGGAAAAATACGGGCTGCGTGGGCGCGACTTGGCCACGCATGAAGCACACTTCATTCCCTTCTCGGCGTACACGCGCATGAGCGGAGTCGATCTGGACGGACAACACCTTCGCAAGGGCGCCACGGACGCCATTTCTAAGTTCGTCACCGAGCAGCACGGAATCGTTCCCCCCGATTTGATCGAGATGGCCGACCGGATCTCGAGAACCGGCGGAACTCCTCTGGCCGTCGCCGATGGACCACGAGTCCTCGGCGTCATTCACCTGAAGGACATTGTGAAAGGCGGAATGAAGGAGCGAATCGGACAGCTCCGCGCCATGGGTATCCGCTCGGTCATGATCACCGGCGACAATCCGCTCACCGCCGCAGCCATCGCGAACGAGGCTGGCGTGGACGATTTTCTCGCTCAGGCAACACCGAAAGACAAACTGGAATACATCAAGAAGGAGCAGAGTGAAGGGCGGCTGGTGGCTATGACCGGCGACGGCACCAACGATGCTCCCGCCTTGGCCCAAGCCGACGTAGGTTTAGCCATGAACACCGGGACCATGGCTGCGAAAGAGGCCGGCAACATGGTGGACCTGGACAGCAACCCCACCAANNTTCTCCATCGCCAATGACGTGGCCAAGTATTTCGCGATCATCCCGGCCATGTTCATGGCCACTTATCCCGCGCTGGGAAATCTGAACATTATGCGCTTGCATACGCCGCAGAGCGCCATCCTGGCAGCGGTGATTTTCAACGCACTCATCATCATCGCCCTGGTTCCTCTGGCTTTACGGGGCGTCAAATACCGGCCCGTGGGCGCCGCCAGTTTGTTGCGGCGCAACCTGATGATTTATGGAATCGGTGGCATTATCGCCCCATTTCCGGGCATCTGGCTGATTGACCAGTTGCTGGTCTTACTGAAGCTGGCGTAGCCGGTTTCCAAGGAGATTTCCTATGTGGCAACAACTTTTACCTGGATTGCGAATGATGCTAGTCCTTACGGTTCTGACTGGTTTGATCTATCCACTGGCAGTCACCGGCCTTTGTCAGGTGTTGTTTCGCGACAAAGCCAACGGTAGCCTGATCACGGTGAACGATCAAGTGGTTGGCTCCGCGCTGATCGGGCAAAATTTTTCGAAAGCCCGATATTTCCAGCCGCGCCCATCGGCGGCCGGCAACGATGGTTACGATGGGACGGCTTCTGGAGGTTCGAACCTTGGTCCCACCAATCAGAAACTGATCGATCGTGTCAAGGCGTCCGTTGACAAGTTCCACAAAGAGAATCCCAGCTATACCGGACCTTTGCCCGCCGACCTGGTGACCATGTCGGGCAGCGGTCTTGATCCGCACATCAGTCCGGCATCGGCGGTGGCGCAGGTGGATCGCGTCGCAAGAGCGCGCAGGCTCTCTCCTGACCAAATCCGATCCCTCATCGATGCTCATACGGAAGGGCGTGACCTTGGCTTCCTCGGGGAGCCTCGCGTAAATGTTCTGTTGTTGAATATGGATCTCGACCGCCAGTTCCCAGCCAGGCGCTAGCCAAGGTTGAGCACTGGGGGGCTTCGCTTTTATGACCTGGTCCAGTCTCTTCCAGACCTTGGTATTCCTGGCCCTTTTAGTGGCCATCGCCAAGCCACTCGGCGCGTTCATGGCCGCCGTATTCGAGGGAGGGCGCACTTTTCTTTCCAGGCCGCTTCGCCCCATTGAACATTTCATCTATCGCGCGTGTGGAGTGAACCCGGAGCTGCAACAGAACTGGACCGCCTACGCGGCATCCTGCCTGTCGTTCGGGTTAATCAATTTCTTTTTCTTCTATGCTCTGCTTCGCTGGCAGCAGTTCTTGCCGTTGAATCCGGAACGATTCGGCACCTTGCACCCGCCGCCTGGCGCTATTCCGATGACGTCCGACTTGGCCTTCAATACGGCGGTCAGTTTCCTCACCAACACAAGCTGGCAATCGTACGCGGGAGAAAGTACACTCAGCTATCTCTCGCAGATGCTGGGAATCACGGTGCAGAGCTTTACGTCGGCGGCTGCGGGCATGGCGGTTGCGGTAGCGCTCATCCGCGGTTTCGCGCGGCAAGGTACGGACCGTCTGGGCAACTTCTGGGTAGACATTACACGAGCGACACTTTATGTTCTGCTTCCCATTTCCTTCCTCGGCGCGTTATTCCTCTGCTCCCAAGGTGTCATCCAGAATTTCCATCCGTACGGGCAAGTGATCACCGTGGAAGGCGCGCGGCAGACCATCGCGTTGGGACCGGTGGCTTCCCAAGAGCCAATCAAACTGATTAGTTCCGACGGTGGCGGCTTCTTCAACGTGAATTCCGCTCATCCGTTTGAGAATCCCACACCACTCACCAACCTGGTTGAGATGCTTTTGATCCTGGCAATTCCCGCCGCCTTCCCTTTCACGTTCGGAGTAATGGCCAACAACAGGAGGCATGGCCGCGCTCTATTCGTTGCGATGGCGCTGCTGTTCGCCGGCGGGTGCTTGATCACGGCCTGGAGCGAGCAGTCCGGGAACCCGGCGTTGAAGGTCCGCGGAGGCAATATGGAAGGCAAAGAGACGCGCTTCGGAATTGCAGCTTCCGCAGTCTTTTCGGTTGTGAGCACGGCATCGAGTGATGGCGCGGTGAACAGCGCGCACGACAGCTACATGCCCTTGTCCACGCTGGTTCAGATGTTCAATCTCAAGTCCGGCGAGGTCATCTTTGGTGGAACCGGATCCGGAATAATGTCGATGATCCTGATTGTCCTGGTAACCATCTTCATCGCCGGACTGATGGTGGGACGATCGCCGGAATACTTGGGCAAGAAAATCGAGGGCAAAGAGATCAAGATGGTCATGCTTGCGCTTGTGGTGACAGCGGCGGCCACTCTCTTGTTCTCCTGCCTTCCACTGCTGGTGAATTTGCCACCCGGCAATTACTGGAATTCGGGAGCTCCGCTCGCGTCGAACCTTGGAAATCCAGGCCCTCACGGTTTGAGCGAGATCCTTTACGCCTACGGAAGCGCGGTGGCGACGAATGGCAGCGCGATGGCGGGATTGAACACAAACACGCCGTGGTTCAATCTGACGCTCGGCTTAGGGATGCTGATCGGCCGGTTTTTGACGATCATCCCCGCGCTTGCTATCGCCGGGAGTTTGGCTCGCAAGAAAACAATGTTCACTACAATCGGAACCATGCCAACGGACGGCTGGCTTTTTGTGTTCTTGCTGCTAGGCACCATCTTTCTGGTAACAGCGCTGACCTTCTTCCCGGCATTCTGCCTAGGCCCGATCGCTGAAGCCTACCGAATAAGATAGTCGCACCGTTACCCCGTGCGAGATAATTGGTGATCACTTCGGGAGTGGTGCATGACGGACCTGAAAGTCTGGCAAGATGTTTTCGACGCGAAGGCGCGGGAGCTTTATCCGGCAACGGATCCCGCGCACGATTTTCTGCACATTCGGCGCGTCGTGGCGACTGCGCTGAAGCTTGCGCGCGAGGAACGGGCGGATGTGATGGTTGTTCTGCCGGCCGCATATTTCCACGATTTTGTGGCGGTCCCCAAGGACGATCCGCGCCGCACGCAGGCCTCTACATTATCCGGGGAAGCCGCGGTGCTGTATCTCCGCGATGCGGGCTATCCCGCGCTATACTTGGACGCCATCCGGCATGCCATCGAAGCGCACAGCTTCTCCGCCGGCATTTCCTCGGAAACGATGGAGGCCAAGGTGGTGCAGGATGCCGATCGCCTGGACAGCCTCGGCGCCATTGGCGCAGCGCGGTGCTTTACTACGGGCGCGTTCATGGGCCGGCCCTTTTATGATGAGCACGATCCATTTGCGGAGAGCCGCCCACCCGACGACAAAAGTTACACGGTCGACCATTTCTTCGTGAAGCTGTTCAAGATTGCGGACACGTTGCAAACTGCAACTGCACGCGTGGAAGGGGCGCGTCGGGTCGCATTCATGAAAGATTACTTGAAACAACTCCGTTCGGAAGTGGCGGCGTTATAGCCCGCAAGAGCTCGGCATTTTCAATACCGGATTGCAACGCGCAATCCCGCCCTTCGGAAAACTGACCGAGAATCCGCTCCACGATGCCTTCTCATCGAAGGGATAGTCCGTGCTCAATATCTGCGCCCCGCTCGCGATCGCCGCATCGCGCTGCTTCGTATCGCCAGTGCGAGCCTCCACGGTATCTGCGTCCGTACGTGTGCGAACCAGATATCCCTTTCGCACCAAGGCCGGAATCAGCGCCGGATCTTCCAACGGATCGTTGACTTCGACAAATGCCGCATCCGGCGAGCCCGGCTCGGCGTTGGTGAAAATCACGCGCCCCTGCAACGATGAATGTCCCGCGAGATAAGCGGGACCGGCCTTGCGCTGATCGAGCAGAAACACTACCTTGCCACGAGCCGATTCGAGAGTCGGCCATTCGCCGGCCAAAACCGCCTTTTCCAGCGTCGCGTGCCGGCCGCGAACATCGTCGGGAACGATCATTCTTCCGGGCTCAAAAACGGAGCGAATCTCTTTGTCAAGATCGTCGAACACGCGCGGAGTAAACTTCTCAGGATCCACTTGATACTCCGGACGCGATCGACCTTCCTTCGTCTCAAGCAACACGAAGATCGGCAGGTGCCCCGGATGCGCCGTCGACCAATTCGAAATAACAGCGAGGCAGCCGGTCAGCGGCTGGCAGTTGCTGCGATAGTCGACATCCTGCGCGTGCATCACCTTGAATCCGGGCTTCAGAAACAGCCCGTTTGGATCGAACGGCGGATCGGCCGGTAAGCCCATCGAGGAGACAAACTTCACATTCGCGGGATGAGAGTACCGGCCGCCCTCGGTGTCGGCGTAGATGTCGATTTCCACTTGGCGCACACCGCTTGATAGCTGCGCGTCGAGAGCCGGGTGCTTGTATTCGAGCCCATCGGCGGCTTTCGGATTTACTTTCCGCAGCCATGCGGCCTCGCTGGGAGCAAGACCGGCGTGGTAGCTGTTATGGCTGCCGATCACTTGGATCTGGTTCAAGCGGATCTGGGCGTGCGCCCCGGCACACAGAAGAACAAGAAACGAGAATCGTGAGGTTATGGTCATTCAAGCCCTCATGATAACGTTGCGTCATTTGAGTGTGGCGTTCCTGCCAATTATCTAGACGAACTTGTAGACGCCGGGCACGGGTAGCGGCGGCACCGGCACAGCAGCCTTATAGTCGAAGTTTTTTGGCAGCAGGTCCAGCTCGGAATTCATCATCATCTCCCAGGTGACCTTCTGTCCCGAATAGGCAGCCTCGCGGCCCATGAGACACGTCATGGTGCTTTCCGCCACCGCCATGGCTTCGTTGATGTACGGCCCCTTGCCGAGGATGCTGTTCATCATGTCGGTGTGCTCCTGCACATACGGATCTACCGCTGTCCGGCCGCCTCTCTGCGACGCGCTGTCGATCAGGCCTTTGGTTCCCACAATCCGCTCGCTGACGTTGCCTGGAGCGTTGTTGTACTGCCGGCAGTGGCTCGCCATGTGGACGCCGTTCGCGTAAACGAAGTCTGCATGCAGGTGATCGTAGATGTTGCCGTATTCTTCCTCCCGCGGGCGCCATGCCGCGCCGCCTGAAGCTATGGCTTCCACCGGGTGCGTGCCCATGAACCAGTTGCAGACGTCGATATTGTGGAGGTGCTGCTCCACGATCTGGTCGCCCGAGATCCACACGAACGAGTACCAGTTGCGGTGCTGAAATTCCATATCGCCCCAGTTGGGATCGCGCTTGTGATTGGGAAACAGCTTGTCGTTCTTGAAATTCAGCACCGGGCTGCCCACCCAGTTGGCGTTGAGCGCTACGATGTCGCCGATGTCGCCGTTCTTCGTCCGCTTGTATTGATCGAGGTACCAGGCCTGCGAACGGCGCTGCGCGCCTGACTTCACGGTGAGCTTCAACTCCTCGGACTTTTTCGCTGCTGCCATGAACTTACGCAGGTTCACCGGATCGGTAGCGAACGGCTTTTCGCAGAAGATGTGTTTCTTGGCCTCCACGGCCGCCTCAAAGTGCATGGGACGATAGGCGGGATATGTGGCCAACATCACGATATCCACCGAATCGATGACCTTCTTGTAAGCGTCGAAGCCGACAAAATGGTGTTCAGGGTCCACTTTCACGCGGTCCGCCAGTTCCGGTTTGAGCGCCTTCGATTTACGCAGGCAATCTTCCAGCCGGTCTTCGAAAACGTCCGCCATCGCGACGATCTCGACGTTGTCCGTGCCGTTCAGAATGTTCTCAATGGCCTGCGTACCGCGGCCGCCGCAACCCACGAGTCCGGCTCTGAGTTTCTCGTTGCCGGCGCCGCGTACCAGTTCCGGCTTGACAATCTGGAAGGCGGTTGCGCCTGCGACTGATGATGTCAAAAAAGATCTGCGTGAAACTGCGTTCTCTTCCATAAGGTGACCTCGGACCAACTCATTATACGCCGCACGGCTGGCCGCAAGACTTCGGCGGACTAGCTCGGCTACCATACACTCATGTGCCGGCTTTGGTGCCTCGCCGCTCTTCTCTCACAAGCTCTCATGGCAAATTCCGATTTCGACCAAACCCAGGCCGAGCGTTTCGCGCGCTTGGCCCTCGGCTGCGTTCATAAGGAATATCCCAACAAGATCGCGCACTCGCTCAACTCCGATGCCGACGTTAAACCGCCCCGCGAACTCACACCCGCCTTTTACGGTTGTTTCGACTGGCACTCTTCCGTCCATGGCCACTGGCTGCTGGCGCGGCTTCTCAGCATGTTTCCACAGGCGCCGTTTGCTTCTGACGCACGTCGCGCGTTGGCGCAAAGTCTCACGCCGGCCAACATCGCGAAGGAAGTGGAATATCTCGATGCCACGGGCCGCGGTGGTTTCGAGCGGCCCTACGGGTTGGCTTGGGTGTTACAACTGGCCGCCGAACTGAAAGAATCCAGTGACCCCGATGCTCCTCACTGGTTCGCCGCGCTGCACCCGCTTGAGCTGGCTGCCGCCGCCAAAATCGCCAGTTGGCTCCCCAAGCTGGAACATCCGATTCGGACCGGGGAACATAACAATACGGCCTTCGCGATGGGGCTGATGCTCGATTACGCCCGCATAACGTCAAACATGGAATTCGGACGGCTAGTGGAATCGCGCGCGCGCGATTACTATCTCAACGACCGCAATTGCCCTTTGTCATACGAGCCTTCCGGAGAGGATTTCCTTTCGCCCTGCCTTGCTGAGGCCGACGTCGTGCGCCGCATTTTGCCTTCGCTCGAGTTTGCGCAATGGCTCAGCGCTTTTCTTCCCGCTGTCGATCTTGAACCCACCCACGTGACCGATTTTACGGACGGCAAGCTGTATCATCTGGCCGGTCTCAATCTCAGCCGCGCTTGGATGTTGGAGGGCATCGTCTCAAAGCTCCCGGCATCCGACCCACGCCAGATGCCATTCACGGCGCTCGCATCCAAGCTCAAGCAGGCAGGCCTCGGAAGCATCCGTAGCGAGCACTACGAAGGTGGCCATTGGCTCGGTACCTTCGCTGTGTATCTGGTGAGCGGACGCAACGACCGTCGTCATGAAGAAAGTGTTACCGAACCGCGACCGTGAGGGAGTCGGTGCCTTCGCCGATTTTTTCACGGGCCCTGACTCTGACTCTGACGCGCGGGGCTGTTATAATTCATCGCGATGATTGCAACCCGCCTGGCTGGATTCTTTTTGTGCGTGATACCGATTTATTCCCAAGACGCGCGTGAAGCGCTGGACGCCATCGCCAAGCGAATCATCGCGCAGGAACGAGTGGTTGGTGCTTCGGTGTTGTTGGCCCGCGGCGACCGTATCATTTTCCATCGGGGATACGGGTTCGCCGACCTAGAGCTCGAAGCGCCAACTAAGGACGAGACTGTCTATCACCTAGTCGGGCCGATGATGCCGCTTACCGGCATCGCCATCCTTCAGCAGGTGGAACGCGGCAAATTATCTCTCGAAGACGACATCTCGAAATTCATTCCTGAATTCCCCGAGCAAGGCCATCGCGTAACCATCCGGCAATTGCTGAATCACACGTCAGGGATCGTGGATTACCACTATCTCGGCGATCCCATCGATGCCACCAGCCGCCTGCCCAAAGCGCTGGACGAAGTGATGGCGCTCTATTCCGCCAAACGGTGGGTGAACGAGCCCGGCAAGAAGTGGGACTGGTCTATCTCAGGCTTCCAGCTCCTGGTCACCATACTTGAGCGCGTGACAGGTCAGAGTTATGAAGATTATGTGCAGCAAAACATTCTCAGCCCGGCGGGAGTGAAATCGACGAGCTATTGCGACGACTTCACGCTGACGCCCGGACTGTCGCATAGTTACCGCAAAGTTGGGAATAGCTATGTGTTGGCACGCGAAAATGACATGGCCTACAACACTGACCTGCGCTATTGCAGTACCGTGGGCGATCTTTACCAGATTTGGCGCGCTGTAAAAGACAAGAAGCTGGTCCGGCCGGAGACGCTCAAAATGATGAGCACCGCCGAGGGGCCCGCCGAGCATATGAGCGCGCAAGATCCGAAGATGCACTACGGCTTGGCACTGACTCTCAATCATGAGGACGATCATCGAAGCGTCGGCCAGCACGGCTCCTTGTTTGGATACAGCGGCTGTTTGTACGATTTTCCGGAAGATCAACTCACCGTCGTGGTGCTGACGAATACGGAAGGGCAAAATGCGTACGCTATCGGCAGAGCGCTGGCGCGCACAGCATTGAATTTGCCGGAACTGCCGAAGCCGCCTGCATCCCCGCCGGATGCGCCTTTGGCCGGCAGTCCTATTTCAGTCGCGGAGAGCAAGCAGTTGACCGGAACGTTTGTGCTAGCGGCCGATAAAGTTCCAGCCAACATGCACGATTCCTTTGCCCAGTATCGGCGAACGTACCGAGTGTTCGATGAGAATGGACGCCTGATGATTCAACCGCTGGGACAAGGCGCGGAGCGTCTCCTCAAACAGCCGGACGGCAGTTTTCGGATGCGGTCGTCCGCAAGAACACGCATCTCGTTTGTCCTCCGCGAGGGCCATGCTGTGAGTATGAGGATGGATTCGCCCGGTGGGCTTGAACTGGCCGGCGAGCGCGTGGGCGATGGTGATCCGCAAACATTTCACCAGCAGTTGCACTGAGCATGGCGCCTTGCGTAATCAAACGACGCCGCTTGTCAATGCGCAGCTAACGCCTCTCGCGCGGTCGTCACGATTTCTTCCGCTTGAGACTCGGTAATGATGAGCGGGGGCGCAATGGTGAGCACGTAGCAAAGCCTGGCTTTGTCCGGACCGCTAACAAGTTCCATTCCGATCAGGAGCGCGCGCCCGCGGAACCGTGAGCTATAAAAAATCTGAATCAGGTACCTGCCCGAGTATTAACAAATGGTTACAGTCGATGCAGCGAGACATGCAGTAGACTGAGAGACTGTCGAATTCGCGCCGGAAAGGCGGCGCGTGTGCAACCGGGACAAGCCATGCTGGCCAACAATGACCATCGGACAGGTTCAATGTCAGCATTCCGCTCCGCATCTTTGATCGCAACCAAGGTGAAAAGCTGAAAACGCAACTCGACATCACGCACAATGAGCGCCTGCGCGATGCCGATGTGGCCCAGGTCTTCAGCGATGTCGACTCCGCGTACGCAACATTGGACAGCAATTTGACTTTGCTGCGTCCCTACAAGGCCAGCTATCTGCAGGAAGCCGTCGAGGTCCGCGATACGGTTTCCTTCGCGTATCAGCATGGCGGGGCGTCCTTGCTCGACTTCCTGCAAGCCCAGCAGGACTACCGCAGCATTGAACTGAATTATCTGAACCTGGTTGGTTCTTATCTCGCTGCGGCCAGTCAGTTGAATCTCGCGTTGGGACGCGAAGTTATCCAATGAAGCACTATCCAATGAATTGCCCGAGATTCTGGATCATCGTCTTATGCTTGGCGTTGGGCCTGTTGGAATCGGCTTGTAAACCGCCCGAGAGCAACCCGAAGGCAGAGGCGCCGCCGGCCCTCAAGGTCCAGAGTGTAGAAGATCGCAATGTGTTTGATGTGGATCGTCCCGAACGATTCCAAATGACAACGGCGGTGCCCCATCGAGCTACGGCGGAATTGAGAGTCACCGGAACCGTCACTCCGGATATTTCCAGAAACGTTCCCGTGATTTCACTGGCCTCTGGCCGTGTCATAGAGATTAACGCTCGCCTCGGCGATTCCGTCACAAAGGGTCAGTTGCTCCTGAAAGTGCAGAGCGCCGACATCTCAGCAGCCTATTCTGATTATCAGCAGGCCATTGCCGATGAAGATCTGGCTCGCAAACAGTTCGAGCGGTCAAAGATGTTGTACGAAAAAGGCGCAATAGCGCAAAAGGACCTTGAAGTCGCGGAATCCGCCCAAACCAAAGCCAAGGTCACAATCAAGACCACTATCGAGCATCTGCGTGTGCTGGGCGTGGATCCGGATCACCCCACTCCCATCGTTGAAATCACCGCTCCGGTTTCCGGGGTGATTACCGATCAGCAGGTCATCAACGCAGCGGGCGTGCAGGGCTTGGGAGCTCCTAGCCCATTCACAATCTCCGACCTCACGCATGTCTGGATTGTGTGCGACGTATTTGAAAACGATCTCGTGGATGTGCACCTCGCGGAGACTGCCGACATCCGCTTGAATGCTTATCCGAATCGAGTATTGACCGGAACCATCAGCAACATTGGCCCGGTGCTCGATCCCAACATCCGAACGGCCGAGGTGCGCATCGAGGTACAAAATCCAGGCCTGATGCGTCCGGGCATGTTCGTGACCGCCACGTTTCATGGCCGGCAAAAAGAAACGCGTGGTTTGCGAGCATTAGCGACCGGCTTCCGGAGGCTGAAACGGAAGAACCCCTATGATAACTGCTGAGGAAAATCCGGAATGACAAAGGACCAGGTCTGCGCGCTCATCAGAGAGATAGGCATAATTCCTGCAATTCGCGTATCCTCCTACGATGACGCTCATTTCGCCACAGAAGCAGTGGCTAGCGGCGGAATACCGATCGTGGAAATTACGATGACGGTTCCGCGAGCGGTTGAACTGATTTCGCATCTCGTTCGCGCCCATCAGAACATCGTTGTAGGGGCCGGCACCGTTCTGGATATCGATATCGCGCGTCAATGCAAGGACGCCGGCGCCAGCTTCATAACGGCGCCCGGATTCGACCCTGAAATTGTGGAGTTCGCCGCCAAGGAAAACCTCGCAGTCCTGCCGGGCGGACTGACGCCGACTGAAGTTGTCAGAGCATGGAAGGCCGGCGCCGACTTCGTGAAGGTGTTTCCTTGCCCGCAGGTTGGTCCGGACAAATACATCAAGTCGCTAAAGACCGCCTTACCTCAAATCTCATTGATTGCCGCCGGCGGCGTGAACCAGAATACAGCGGAGGATCTCATCGTCGCTGGAGCTGATGCCATCGGCGTCGGCAAGGAGTTGATTCCACCCGATGCCATTCGACTGCGCAAGCCGGACCGTATTCGAGAACTATCGCATCGGTTTGCGGGCTTTGTGAAAGCGGGGCGCGAGCGTTTGCGAGGCTGAGGCGAGCCTGGTTCGAATTAAGACGACGATCGAACGCGGGCTGGGACCGTCAATTCAGGATTCGCACACCGCCTGCTCCCGCCACATGAACCTCTGATGTTAATCCGATAAAGAGCCCGTGTTCAACCAAACCGACTACATGATCGAGCTGCCCCGCTAACGACTCCGCGGAGACGATCGCGTCGAATGCGCAATCAACGATGTAGTTGCCACTGTCGCTGTGGAACGGTTCACCGTCTGGATTTCGCCGCAGTGACGGCTTGGCTCCCAAACTCGACAGATGGCGCGCCGTCACTTGCCAACCAAACGGCACAACTTCAACTGGCACAGGGTCGTTCATTCCAAGTTGCCTCACCAGCTTACTGCTGTGGATTACAATCACCAGCTTCTTACTTGCGCTTGCTACAATTTTCTCCCGCAGCAACGCTCCGCCACGCCCCTTGATCAAATTCAGATTGCCTTCCTCAACCTCATCCGCACCGTCAATCGTTATGTCCACTTGAGGTTGCTCAGCCAAGCTGGATAGCGGAATCTGAAGCGCGCGGGCTTGAGCGGCAGTGCGCTCCGATGTCGGGATGCCCACAATGCGCAGGCCTTCTCCAACTCGCCTTCCGAGAGCGCTCACCGCGAACGCCGCGGTTGATCCGGACCCGAGGCCTACAATCATGCCGTCGGTAACTTGTGTGACGGCCGATTCAGCAGCCGCAATTTTTAATTGGTTCTCGTCCTGGCTCATGAATACTCTACTGGCGCAGTTGATTCGCCATCCCTCTCTCCACCATATTCTACGATGTGAGCGAGGAGTGTCGAGATTGGGAATGGACTCTCAAATGCAGATGTACGAGTCGGCAAACATGGGTGCAACACAAGAATCAAAGGTCTGTCAAGCAGTTCGCCTTGACCGTGATGCCGTGAAACTGATGGAGCGCCGGACCCTTTGCGTGCAAGACCAGCCACCAATGGCATTGATCTTGTATGATTGAGTCGCAGACGTTAGATTTGCATCGCATTCAAAGGAGGAATCAAATGGCAAGCCAACACGAAATTTCCCGCGACCGCCTCGCGGAGTTATTAAACGAAGACCTATCGCGCGAGTATCAAGCCATCATTGCCTATGTAGTCTATTCTCAGGTGCTCAGTGGCGCCCAATATATGGACATCGCCGCCCAGTTAGAAATCCACGCCAAGCAGGAGCTCGATCATGCTCTGACACTCTCGCGGCAGATCGACTATCTCGGCAAAATGCCGTCGGTCACTCCCAAGCCGGTACGCACGTCAAAAGATGCGAAAGAGATGCTCCGTTTCGATCTCGAGAACGAAAACGAAACCATTCGCAATTATCGCGATCGCATCGGGCAATGTGAAACGCTCGGAGAGTATGCCATGGCGGAACAAATTCGCAAGATCCTCATGCAGGAGCAGGACCATCAAATCGATTTAGCCACAGCCCTGGGCGAAGAGGTTCCAGACGTTGGCTTTGGTTCCAAAAAACGCACCCGACGCTAGCAGCAAGTGCGAGAAGCCAGTTCCGCGCGGCGTCATCTTCTCGAACATGAGACTACGGCGAATCCTTGATCCGAGTGCTCATTAACTGTGTTATTTTGTCCCTCGAAACCATGCTCCGTCACATCTCCTTAATGCTTGCGTTATTTACAACCGTGAATTTCGCGCAGACCGCCCCTCAGGGGACCACGAAGCCAGAGGCGGCGGCAGCGGCGCAGCGCCCCGCCATGGCCGAGACTCCTAACACGGATATCCATTACGCGCTCGCGCCGGACGCGTTCGTGCAGGAGGGAGTGCCCAAAGGCGAGATTCGCGGCCCATTCACGCTTCCGAGCATTGCCTATCCGGGCACTCAGCATACATATTGGATTTACGTGCCCGCGCAGTACGACCCGGCCACTCCGGCCAGCCTGATGATTTACAACGATGGGCAGGCTTTCATGGCCACGCAGGGCGATGTTCGAGCGCAGGTGGTGATGGACAACCTGATCTACCGCCGTGAGATTCCCGTGATGATCGGCGTTTTCATCAATCCTGGCCGCCGCCCCGATCAGCCGGAGCCCACCGGGAGCAATTGGGGTGATCGTGACACCAACCGGCCTACTGAGTACAACACCCTCGATGACAAGTACGCGCGCGTCATCGTGGATGAATTGCTGCCGGTGGTTTACAAGGACTACAGCATTTCGAAGGACCCGGAGCGTCATGGCATCGGCGGATCGAGTTCGGGCGCCATTGCCGCGTTCACAGTGGCGTGGGAGCGTCCGAATCAATTCCGTAAGGTGCTCAGCAACGTCGGCAGCTTCACCAATATTCGCGGGGGAAATGCTTATCCCGACATCATTCTCAAGAGCGAAAAGAAGCCGTTGCGTGTCTTCCTGGTGGATGGCCGGAACGATAATCGATCGCTGAGAGTTGACGGAAGCTACGATCAAACTCGCGACTGGTTCTATCAGAACGTTCGGATCCAGATGGCTCTTACCGAAAAGGGTTACGACGTGAACTACTCATGGGGCATTCAGCGGCACGGTCAGAAAATGCTCCAAACCGTGTTCCCAGAGATGATGCGTTGGTTGTGGCGCGACCACGGTGCTTCCACCGACGTGCACGACACGGTTGAGCGCTCCTTCAACGCGCCTGCCAAGAAGGAATAAGCATCTCAGATGGACGAATGCAAAGTGGGGCGGACCCCCTGGTCCGCGGCCGACGCCCACGTCGGCCTGTTGTTGGTATTTGTAATGCTCGAGGAAGCGGTTCCAGGGGGACCCGCGCGGACCAGGGGGTCCGCCCCACCAGATGCTACCGTTGCTACCTCTTCGTGAACGTTTGAGGAGTGTGACCGCTTTTGACTATCAGCTGAGTCAACAGTTCGACCACCGTGTCCAGCGGCAGAATATCGGCTATCGCAATCGGCGTTCGCCCGCGGTCGTCTTTCACGTCAAGATCGGCGCCCTTGTCGGCAAGAAATTGGACCACTTTGGCGATCTCCGCCTGCGTGGAATTTCGGATGGTGCCAGTGACCGAAGCATGCACCACGTTGTCGCCTGTGGCCGTCACGGCGTTTATCTCCGGATCTAGCTCGTACGCATATTTCACGACATCGACGTGACCGCTGCCCGCGGCTGACATCAGCAACGTGGTTCCGTCCTGGGCTTTGAGTTTCGGATCCGCTCCGGCGGTTTCGAGCAAACGCATCACGTCCTCGTGATTCGCTTTTGCGGCCAGATGCAGGGGAGTTAATTCGCCGGGAGGTGCGCGGAACGGTCCGGCCGCGGAACCCTTGGCTTCTGGGGCGACCTTCGAAGTTCGCGCATTCGGATCCGCACCCTTGGCCAATAGCTTCTTGACGAGTTCCACGCTGCCCGCCTGTGCGGCTAGGTGCAGTGGCGTAGCTCCCATCTGGTCCACACTGTTCACGTTCGCGCCATTCGCGAGAAGAACGTCGGCCACCTGATTCTTTCCGCCGATCACGGCAATTTCTAGAACGCTCTCACCAGTCGGAACAGTATAGTTGACGTCTGCTCCCGCTGTCAGCAGGCTCGTGACAGACTTTGCGTCGCCTTTTTGAGCGGCCAATACGAGGGCTGTGAATCCGCCGTTAGAAGCGGCACCCGCCTTCGCGCCACCTTTGAGCAAGACATCGACGACCTCCGGATGCCCCGCCGCTGCCGCCCACATCAAAGCGTTCTGCCCTTTGCGAGATTCGGCGGCGTCCACGTTAGCGCCCTTTGATAGCAGCAACTGCACCGCTTCCGCGTTGCCGGAGCGCGCGGCCAGCATTAATGCTGTTTCGCCGTCCCATCGCGCGGCATTCGGGTCAGCTCCGGCTCCGAGCAGCTTCCCGATGACAGCTCCATTTCCGTTGGCGCAAGCCAGAGTGAGCGGTGTTTCGCCATACTCGTCGACGGTATTCACTTTAGCGCCGGCTTTCATCAAAAGGTCGACCGTGTCTTCCTGATCGAGATAAACGGCCCATGCAAGCGGGGTGGCCCCGTCCGGCTGCGGCGAATTCACATCCACATGCTCGCCGAGAAGGGAATTCACCGCCTTAGCGTTGCGGTCTTTGATTGCTTCAATCAGCCTTAAATCGCTGGCGGCGAAACAGGCCGTGGCTATTATAATGGAAAGCGAAACGATTTCGACCGGTCGCCGTACTTCGTTACCGAGCCGCGACCGTAAGGGAGTCGGTTCTGCCACCGGCGCTAAACTCCGCTGAGGTACTGGACTTCGCCCGTGCTGTCTCCCAGGTGCTCCGCCGGTATGCCCGCCTTGTCCAGCATTGCTAACAGCAGGTTGTTCATGGGCGTTTCTTTGGAATACCGGATGTGCCGCCCGCCCTTAATCTGGCCAGCCGCGCCGCCCGCTAAAACCAATGGCAGATCGTGATGCGTGTGAGCATTCCCATCGCTGATGCTGCTGCCGTAGAGGATCATCGAGTGGTCCAAAAGGCTACCATCACCGTCGGGCGTAGATTGCAGCTTCTCCAGCAAATACGCAAAGGTCCGAACATGCAGCTCATTGATCTTTACCGTTTTCGCGATCTTCTCCGGATCGTTCTGGTGATGTGTCACTGAATGATGGCCATCCAAGACGCCGATCGAGCGGTAACTACGGTTGCTGCCCTCGTGCGCCAACATGAATGTGACAATCCTTGTCATATCGGTCTGGAACGCAATCACCAGCAAGTCGCTCATCAGCTTGGCGTGATCGCTAAACTCCTCGGGGATTCCCGACGGCCGGTCCATCACCGGCATCTTCATCCGAGCGCTTTGCTGTTCGGCCTTTTGGATGCGCCGTTCAATGTCGCGGATGCCGTCGAGATACTCATTCAGCTTGCTGTTATCGCGCGCGCCTAAGCCAGGCTGCAGGCGTCCGACGTTTTCCCGCACATAGTCCAGGATGCTCGAGTCCTCCTGCATTCGTTTCAGCCTGGTTGCCGGATCGCTCGAGTCGCCATCCCCGAAGAGGCGCTCAAATACGGCGCGCGGATTCACTTCCATGGGATTCGGAGTGGTGGGAGTGCGCCAGGAAATCGTGTTGGTGTAGGCGCAACTATAGCCGGAGTCGCAGCCACCCACCATACTTGGCTCCTCCAAACCGAGTTCGAGAGAAGCAAATTGCGTCGATTTGCCGAGTTCCTTGGCGGCGATCTGATCCGCCGAGATACCCGCGTGTATGTCGGAACCCTCCGTTTTCTTGGGGTGCACACCGGTCAGCCAGGTTGCGCCCGCTCGTGCGTGATCGCCGGGCCCGTCGCCCAGAGCGCGGCCACTCACCTGGGCCAGGCCACTCAAGACATTTAGCCTGTCCCGGAACCGCTCCAGGGGTTTCATGGTGGAAGCAAAATCGAACCCAACACCCTCCGCCGAAGGAAGCCAATTCGCTTGGATGATCCCGTTTGGAACATAAACAAACCCAAGCCGCACCGCGGGCTTCGCAACTAGACGGGTTGCGGCCATCGCCGGGACCATGGCATCCAGCAAGGGCAGAGCCAACGTGGTGCCAATGCCGCGCAGAAATGTACGGCGAGGGAGCGCCTTCTTTGTGACGATCATGTCTCGGGAGTTCTCCTCATCTGAAAGGGTACACTTTTCACAATTGCATCGATTAGCGCTCGAAAACTCGGGGACGGAGCGTTGGCGTCGTGGCCGCTCGCCTCGCGCACGATTCGCCGCACGGCCGGCCTGTCATACGTCTCCAGTCCGCGGCCCAGGGCGTAAGTGAGAAGCCTTTCCGCCACGGTTTGGACGAAATCCTCGCGGCGAGATGTCAAAAGCAGCTGCTTCAGACCGGGCATGCCATCAAACTGAGTGCCGTCCGGCAGCTTTCCTGACGCATCGATTATGTGGCCGGCATCTTTGGTCCGCCATTTACCGACACCGTCGTAATTTTCAAGCGCGAAGCCCAGCGGGTCCATGCGTGAGTGGCAGGCAGCACAGACGGCGTTGGAACGATGTTGCTCCATCTGCTGGCGCATGGTCAGGAGACTTCCGTCTTCGCCGTGAGGCTTCAGGTTGGGGACCTCGGGTGGGGGCGGTGGTGGTGGAGCGCCCAACAGGTTTTCGAGAATCCATTTGCCCCGCTGCACCACCGAGGTCCGGTTCGGATACGACGTCACCGTGAGGATACTCCCTTGCCCAAGCAATCCGCCCCGATTCGGATCCGTAACAGCGATCCGGCGAAATTGCGAGCCGTACACGTTAGAAATACCGTAATGCTCCCCCAGACGCTGGTTGATAAAGGTAAACTTGGAATCCAGCAGATCCGTCACAGGCCGATCGGAACGCAAGATTTCCGAGAAGAACAACTCCGTCTCGCGTTCGAAGGACTGCCGCAAGCTGAAATCAAACTCGGGAAAATCATCCGGATCCGGCTTCACCTGTGCGAGGTTCCGAAGATACAGCCACTGGCCGGCGAAATTGCTCTCAAGAGACTTGGAGCGGTCATCATCCAGCATGCGGCTCACTTGCTCGGAAAGGACTGCCGGCTCGGCCAGCTTACCCTGCTTCGCAAGATTCAGCAGTTCGTCATCCGGGATGCTGCTCCACAGGAAAAAAGAAAGCCGCGACGCCAGCTCGTAATCATTCACGCGGTACACGCTTCCCGAAGCCAGGCCGGCGGGGTCGCGCTCGATACGAAAAAGGAAATCGGGAGAGACCAGCATGGCGCGTAACGCCATTTCCACGCCATTCTCGAAAGTTCCATCGCGGCGGCCACGTTCGTAGAAGGCCAGCAGCGGTTTGACATCGGAGTCGCTAATTGGCCGGCGGAAAGCGCGATGTGCCAGAGTGGAGATAATTCTTTCAGCGCACGGCTCTTCGTCCTTCGCCGCAGCCGGCCTGCAGATGAAGATCTTATCCCGGCTAGGCGTGTCTCCGGGACCGGCAATGTCGTAGGGCCCGGAAATCGTCATGCTGATCAACGCCGGCGCCGCGCCTTCCGGCAAATCGTAAGATTTCAGCCTTGCGCCATCCAGCCGAAGATCCGCGAAAAGAGCGGGGCTCGGAGTTGGCGATTGCTGCGTAACTTTGGCAGGCGCTGCGCCGCGCATACCTCCGGCAATAAGCTCCGGGAATGCTTCCTGCCGCGGGAATGTCACGCCCACTTTACGAGTGCCCGCCTCTACGGGCAGCCGCAACTCCAAACTGTTGGTCTCTTGTGGACCGTCAAACCCAGCCGCGGGCGCCAATTTGATTCTGACGACATATTCCGCATCCAGTGGGAACCGGTAGCTTACCGAGAGGCCGCCCGCCGAATCGAACGGAAGATCATCGCTCGAACGTTCCCGCCGCCGTGAATTCTTGGGAGGCCTGAACTCTACGCTTTCAGGTTTAACAGCCTCATCGCCCACAGCCACGCGGCTCACCGTGCGCGCAACCGACATATACCGCTCGATCAGAACCGGCGCCAGCGACAGAACTTCGCCGATGTTGTCGAAGCCGTAGCCGGTATCGTCAGGCGGAAGCATCGCGCCAGGTTTGATATCGAGCGCCAGTAGATCGCGGACGGCATTGCTGTATTCGGTGCGGTTCAAGCGATGAATGGTTGGGCGTCCGGGATTCGGATGAGCGGCTGCGGCGCGGTCCAGTTCGTCTTGGAGCCACTGGGTGAATGCTCGAGCCGTCGAGGCGTCCGGGCGTGGCATGGCCGGTGGCGGCATCTCGCCAGAATGCACCTTGCGCAGCACTTTTTCGAGCGCACTGGAGTTCCCATCTATATCGGATAAATTCAGCCCTGCAAGCGAGATCCCTCCAGACTTCAACTTCTGGTTGTGGCAGACAGCGCAATACTGATTGATCAATGCTTGAGACTGGGCCTGGGACTGGGATGCGTGGGCAACCGGCGGACTCGCCAGAACCGCTACACGGAGCAGTACCATAGCCATCCCGACGGATGCGCCCGAGAGTTTAGTTGGGTTCTTGGGCATCCAGTGCTAATCCTAATATAGCGATACTTCAAAGGCGCAATTCGAACTCCCGCGGTTACACCTCGGTCTCTTTGCCGCGTTCTCACTTACTGGTGTTCTGTTGGCCGAGTCTGGGTTGTACCGTCTAGTCTCATATGCAGTCAGTCCGGCGAGGCGCGCCGCTCGCATTTCACCGATGCTCGCACTGAGAGGAGAGCGAGAGCCGCTAGCTTCCGACGCCGGGTAGTGGGTGAGTTTGATTGCGGGGCAGGATGGCATCCTGCGCGTGGGTTGTTAACCCGCGCTGTTTTTATCACTGTTGCCGGAGCGAAGTAGAAGGGTCCACCTTTGTCGCTTGGCGCGCGGGCAGGTAACTGGCCGCGAGCGCCATCACAACCAAAAACAAAGATGCGCCGCCCAGGATCAACGGATCGCTTGCGCTGAGGTTGACCAGCAGCCCGCCAATCAGCCGAGCTGCTACCAAAGCCAGAATCGATCCCGCCACAACGCCGGCCAACGCGAGCAACAACCCCTGCCGGACTACCGCCCCCAGCACGTCGCGCGGTTGCGCTCCCAGCGCCATCCGAATACCGAACTCATGCTCGCGCTGGCCCACGGCGAAGGCCAGCACCCCATAAAGTCCCAACGCGGCCAGCAGCAATGCGATGGCGCCCAACACGCTTAGCAGAGCCGCGGCCACCCGCTGCGGAAACAGCGAGGCGCTCACATGCTCTTCGAACGGTATCACGGGGAACGCAGCCGCGCTCGGCTCCACCAGCGACGCCTCGCGCCGCACGGCTGCGATTTGGTCACGAGCCGGCCCCACCGTGCGGATGAAGAATGCCGTCCAGAACTCACCGCCATGCGACTGGCGAAACGGCAAATAGAAGTACGGAGTTGGCACTTCCGTCACCGAACGATACTTGCTGTCTTTCACCATTCCGACGATGGTGACCCAGCTTCCGTTTTCGTTGCCTCGAATTCTGCCGCCCACCGGGTCGCCGCCAGCGAAGAATCGCCGGGCGAAGGTCTGGTTCACGATGGCCACCGGGGTGGTTTGCGGAGTGTCCTGCTCGGTGAAGTCGCGGCCACTCAGGAGCGGAATGCCCAGCGCGTCGAAGTACCCAGGCGACACCGTGGCGTTGCTGGCGCGCGTGTCTTCCTTCCGGCGCGGCGTGTATCCTTCAATCTGAAGCTCCGCCGAGGAACTGTTGCCGAAAGCGAGCGGTATGTCGAGGCTATAGCCGACTGCGGCGATCCCCGGCCGCGCGGTCAGCCGGTCATGCAGACGGATCGAGAACTGCTCACGCTGCTCACTGGTGGAGCAGAACGTGTCCACATGATACTGCACGAATAGCAGGTTGCGGCTATCCATTCCCGGATTCATCGATCGCGCATTCAGGAAGCTCCGGGTGAACAGCCCCATGCCCACCAGTGCCAGCATCGCCAGTGCGACCTCGCAGACTACCAGCATTCCGCGCACGCGTTGCAGACCCGCGCTGGACGTGCCGCTGCGGCCGCCTTCTTTCAGGGTCTCGTTCACATCGACACGTATCGACTGCCAGGCGGGCGCGAGGCCGGTCATCCCTGCGAGAACGGCGCACAGCACAATCGCGAAAGCCAGGATGTCGGGGTTCAGCCTGAAGTCGAGATTGATTGGAAACTCCGTACGGGGCAGCATCCATTCAAGCGACTGGCCCAGCCATAAGGCCAGTGCCACACCTACTACCGCGCCACCTGCGGCAAGCAACAAACTCTCCGTCACCAGTTGGCGGATCAAGCGGCCCGGTCCGGCGCCTAGCGCCAGGCGTACACTGAATTCCTTCCGGCGGGCTGTAGCGCGCGCCAATTGCAGATTGGCCACGTTGGCGGCCACGATCAGGAACACCACGCCGCACACCGCCATCAGGATCCGGAGTGGTGCGAGTAGGAGTCCCTGTAAGCCGACGTGAGCTTTCCATACGGGCGTCAGGCGGGCACTGAAGCCGCTGTTGGTCAAAGGCGCTAGACTCGCGATGCGTCGCGCACAGGCTTCAACTTCCGCATTCGCCTGTCCGATGCCGACGCCAGGCTTCAGCCGGGCCGTGATCCACATCTGATGTTCTGTGCGATCGGTGAGCAGCCACGGTCCCTGGCCGTTCAACGCAGGCGCCATCATCATGGGCACCCAGATATCGAGGGCCATGCCGGGCATCGAACCCCGGAATTCCCTCGGAGCCACGCCGATGATTGTGAGCTCATGCCGGTTGACACGAAGCGTCCGGCCGAGCACCGTGCGATCGCCGCGAAACCGCTGTTGCCACAGATGATGTCCGATCACCACCACCGGACACGATTCGCGTGTGTCGGCGCACTCGGCGGGCAGGAACGCGCGGCCCAGCTCGGGCTGGACGCCCAGGACGCTGAAGTAATTGGCCGACACATACTCACCCGAGACGCGCTGTGGGTTCTCGTCGCCGACAGCGAAGGCATTGTACAACGATGCGGCGACGCCAGAATCGAGCGTCAGGCTGTCGCGGTAATCCAGGTAGTCGCGCCAGGAAGTGGTGCTGAACTCGCCTGTTGGCGATAGAGTTTCAATCGAAGCCAACCGGTCGCCGGCGCTGACCCCGGGGAAAGGATGCACCAGCAGGGCGTCCATCCAGCCGAATACAGTTGTGTTGGCCGCTATGCCCAGCGCTAGCGTGAACACAGTGACGGCGGCGAAACCCGGACTGCTCCCTAAAACTCTAATCCCATAGCGTAGATCCTGGAAGAAGATGCGCATGTTTTGCTTTTGTGATTCACCTGATTGGCCGCACGTTTGTCGCCACCAGCAAGTCGCTCATCGGACAGGGCCGCCGCCCGCAGCAAGGGTGGATTCTGCGCATAATTCCTCACCCGGATACCAACGAAGTCGCGTCTTTTTGCGCGTCGAAATCCAGGCGGGGAGCTGGCGGACGGGGTCGGAGTTGAACCAGGCCGAGAAATCAGCGCGTCCAAGTGAGGGAGGCGGCGGCAGTCGAGCCCACACAGTTCATTGAAAAAACATAACTTATTGATTCCAGTGATCCGCTAGATCCTCCAAATCCACCAGACCCTCTGGATCATTACACCTGAGTACGCATACTCGTCGTGCTACTCGGATTTGTGCGACAGTCAAAGTTGTCAACTTCACTTTCAAGGCGTAGAAACCGGCCGATGGGCCGAGAGGTCAACACGAGCCGATACCCAAGGAGGTTGTTTCGTGAGATTCCTGCGCTGTCTTGTGGTGTGCGCCGTCATCGTCGGCACTTGCTTCGCTCAACTTCCGGAATTCTATAAGCGGGTTAACCGTGTCATCTGGTTGGTGAAGTCTCTGGACCACCCATTGGAGGGCTGGGCCCAGCTCGGTCTTTCCGGCATCCGCCGGCATGCCAGCGTCTCTTTCGAAGGGCAGTACCGCGGCAAGGCCGTATCCGTTAAAGCCAGGGGCGCTACGGGCAGCCTCGGCAATTTGACAGTGGAAATGCTACAGCCAGAAGAAGGCGATAACGCTTTCACGGAATTCCTGGCGCGTCACGGTGACGGAATTTTTTCCATCGTCCATGAGGTGGCGACGATGGAGGACATGACGAATGAGATTGAGCGGATGCGTGGGCTTGGCGTAGGAGTGATCGAGCAACTGAAAATGAAAGGCGATGCTGGCCCAATTATCTTGACTTACTTCGATACGGAGGGCCAAGGCAAGTACGTCTTGGGTCTGATCTACTGGCCGGGTGGCGCGCCTGCGGCCGGGCCGCCGGGAAAAATATCGCACATCGGTTTCGTAATCCGCGAGGCGGAAGGACCCTCGGCCTATTGGCAGAAGCTCGGCTTTCCGGCCATGCCCAAGTCGCACGCCAGTCCTCGCGAAGACTCCCGCTACCACGGCAAGCCTCTCTGGTTGGACTTCGATGTTTGCTGGCAAAGGCACACCCAGTTCACCTACGAATGGATCATTCCACCGGCCGATCCCCCCAACCTGTACTCGGATTACCTCCGGAAACACGGCGAAGGCGTCCAGCACCTGGGCGTGCCGGTGGACGATCTGGAGAAATCCGTCGCCGATTATCAGAAGCTGGGCTACTCTGTTGGACAGTCCGGCGCGTGGGGCGAAACAGGTAAGAAGGGCTCCGGCCGTTACGCGTACATGGATACGGACTCGATCGGTGGCGTTGTCGCCGAGGTGATACGGCCTATCAACTGAGAGCTACCGAAGGCGCCGACCCGCTCACGGTCGCGGCTCGGCTCCGTTACCGAACCGCGAGCGTAAGCGACCGGCGCCTTTGAATTTTTCACGGCCTCTCACTCTTGTATTTGTTCCAGTGGGTGGTGATTTCCTGGACCACAGTGTTGCCGACGCGCCATGCGGATTCGAGCGCGGGCAGGTAGCCGGCGTATTTTCGTCCGGCGTTGCGGGCTAGATTCTCAGCGGCGCTCATGCCTGGTGGGGGTTGATCGAAGTCGCTGGCGGTACGCAGCACCAGGATGCGATTCCAATCCACGCGACCGGCTTTGGCCAGCATCTCGAGCGAAGAGAGAGTGCCGGTGTCCTCCATTCCAGTGGTGACGTAGTTGCCTTGGCCTCCGGTGTGATACTTGACCCACTGGTTGGCCCATTCGCTCATCTTGACGCCGCTGAAAAATGTGCTGGAAGAGATGGTATCGCCTTTCAGCACGAAGGGAGGGCGGCGTGCGTTGGCGGAAGCGTACGCGGCGCGGTCCTTCTGCATTTCGGGGGTGTCGGGAAGGTTCACGTGCTCGGTCAGACGGAAGGCCCAATCGGTGAGAGCGGCACTAAGATGATACATCTCACCCCGGTCTTCGGTGCGCGGGGGTTCATAGGGCTTGGACTTGCCGAGCGGCACGAAGCCAGTGGGCCAATCGGCGGGAATCTCGCGAGCGTCGATTTCGTAGGCCAGGTCGCCGTCCACCACCCATTCGGCCCACGCGGCCGAACCCAGCGATGCATGCGCGGGATCGACGCCGGCGATGCCCGCGACGATCCAGTAGGCCTTGCGCAGATCAAAGCGCGTGTCGAGCCCGAGGGCCATGATGCTGCCCGCGGCTTTGGCTGTCCCCATGCCAGTGAGGACGGCGAGGACTCCGTCGTGATTCATCCGCAGGTGGTGGTAGGCCTGGGGAAACGGAAGGATTTTGTCGAGATGATTCCGTTCCACCCAATACTGCAGTTCGCCGGGGCGGTCACCCGTGTCGGCGCCGGCCTCGAACATGGTCACGATGACGACTTTGATCGGGATCGGCGGGTCCTTCTTTAAACTGGCGGCCGGTGCGGAAAGGGCGCCGAGGATGCCGAAGAACAGGGTCACCGCCGCTACCTTACTTCGCATGAGCCATGGTACCGAGGTGGGGAGTGCCGTGCCAAACGTTAACACTCCAGGAAAGGCGTCGCCACCCGGCGGCGCTGCCTGAACAAAGACCCAGAGGAACGCTATCAGTGCAATGCCCGGCTCTTTTGCGTTTAGCCGGTGCTCACGGTGGCGGGTGTTCGGCGCCTCTGAACAGAGCCCTGTCGCCGGCACGCTACCCTAGTTAAGGAGACCATGCCGTTCCCCAAGAAACCCGAAGTGATGAGTCCGGCCGGACATTGGCCGCAGCTCAACGCGGCAATCGAGGCCGGCGCAGATGCCTGTTATTTCGGCCTCAAGCACTTCAGTGCCCGCGCGAAGGTTGGCTTTGAACTTAGCGAACTGCCCGAAGCAATGCGAACGCTTCACCGCCGGGGCGTGCGCGGATATCTGACGTTCAACACACTGGTCTTCGAACACGAACTCGCCGAAGCCGCGCGCGCGATCGGCTGCATTGCGGAAGCCGGTGTTGACGCACTCATCGTGCAGGATATAGGCGTGCTCAAACTGGCACGCCAGATCGCTCCCGATCTTGAACTTCACGCCTCCACGCAGACCAGCATATCGAGCGCTGAGGGCGTCGAGTTCGCGCTGGCGCAAGGGGCCCACCGCGTCACGTTGGCGCGGGAATTGTCCTTAGAGGAAGTGGCCGCAATTTACGAAAAGACGAAAGCCGATCTCGAAATCTTCGTACATGGCGCCCTATGTGTGGCCTACTCCGGCCAATGTTTTTCCTCTGAAGCATGGGGCGGACGCAGCGCCAATCGAGGCCAATGCGCGCAGGCCTGCCGGTTGCCATACGAAATGTTGGTCGATGGGCAACTTAAGCCATTAGCCGACGCGCGTTACCTGCTCTCGCCCGGAGATCTGTCAGCGTTGCGGCAAGTGCCCGAAATCATTCGAGCGGGCGTGAGTTGCATGAAAATTGAAGGCCGCTACAAAGATTCGGATTACGTCGCATTGACCACGCGGGCTTACCGCCAGGCTGTCGATGACGCGTGGGCGGGCAGGGCATCATCTATCACGCCGCGCCAGGAGTTGGAAATCGAGCAAGTTTACTCCCGCGGCCTCGGCCCATATTTCATCTCCGGTGTGAACCATCAGAACGTGGTGAAGGGCCGCAGTCCGCGCCATCGCGGTGTTCATATATCCACGGTCACCGCTGTTCATGATACGAGCGTGTACGTCCAGCCGGCGGCGTCGCACGAAATTGCTCCGCTCAAAGCGGGAGATGGGGTGGTGTTCGATGCGGCCGATTGGCGCAGCCCGCAGGAAGACGAAGAAGGCGGCCGCGTGTACCACGTGACGCCACAGCTTGACGGCACGCTGGAGCTGAGCTTCGCGAATAACGCCGTGAATTTCCGCCGCATTCGCGCCGGTGATCTGCTGTGGCGCACGCACGACTCGGAAGTAGATCGAGCAGCGCGTCCATTCCTTGATCCAGTGGCGCCCGTCTCGAAGCAGCCGATCACAGTGCACGCGACCGCCGCAGTGAACCAGCCGCTACATACTCGCTGGACCTTGCCAAGCGGGCTTTCCGTCACAGTGGAGTCACCCACCACATTGAGCGCCGCGCAGAATCGCGGGCTAACGGAAGCGACGCTGATAGAACAATTCTCGAGGCTCGGCAACACGCCGTATGAACTCGCTGGACTAAGCGCTGAAATCGCCGGCTCCGTTTTCGTTCCTGCGTCGATGTTGAATCGAATGCGGCGTGAGGCTGTCGAAAAACTCGAGGATTTGCAATCGCATCCCCCAATCCGCTCCATTCATCCCGCGCCCGTTCTTCGGCGCGAAAAGCTACCGCCAGGGAGGGGTGCCGCACAACTCCACCTGTTGGTTCGAAACGGGGAGCAGCTTGAAGCCGCCATCGCGGCCAAGCCAGATAGCATCACTTTGGATTATTTGGATCTGTACGGGCTGCGCCCTTCCGTCGAACGCGTGAAGGCCGCCGGTGTGCAGGTTCGAGTGGCCAGCCCGCGAATATTGAAGCCGGGTGAGAGTCGCATCGTAGTATTTTTGGTCAGTCTTCAGTGTCCCATTCTCATTCGCAGTACCGGCATTCTCCACACTCTGAAGGACACTGCCAGCCAACCGCTGATCGGCGATTTCAGCCTCAACACCGCCAACACGCTGACCGCCGAAGCGTATCTGGAGTTGGGTCTCGAGCGACTCACACCGACGCACGATCTAAACGCCGCGCAGATCTCTGGATTGGCCGCAACTATTGGCCCGGAGCGTATGGAAGCCATCGCCTATCAACATCTGCCGGTCTTCCACACTGAGCACTGCGTCTTCTGCCGATTCCTTTCCACCGGCACTTCTTATCGCGATTGCGGCCGGCCCTGCGAACAACATCGAGTAGCCCTGCGGGATTCCGAAGGCCGTGCGCATCCCGTAATCGCCGACGTTGGCTGCCGGAATACGGTGTTCGGCGCGGAGGCGCAGGAGGCCAGTCCGCACATGGATTCATGGCGCGAGGTGGGTATTCGCCACTTTCGTCTGGAATTTGTGCACGAATCCCCGCACGAGGTTCGCGACGTCACGGCCGCGTTCCAAGCGTTTTTCGCCGGCCGGATCAACTCGGGCCAGTTGGGCAGCGAACTAAAGCGATATGCTCCCGCGGGAGTCACGGAAGGAAGCCTCTTCGTACCCCAGGATTTCGAGCGGTTCCCCATTCTGCAATAAGATGGCGGACTTTCACAAAGCCGGATTGCTGCACTTGAAGGAGGGGCGCGTCCTGCTGTGCCGCAAAAAGCACAGCACGTCGCTGTTGATTCTACCGGGCGGCAAACTGGAACCAGGCGAGACTGCGGAGGAATGCCTCAGACGCGAGTGCCGCGAAGAGTTGGGCGAGGTGGAAGTCTCCAACCTTCATTACCTCGGCGATTATGAAAGCTCCGCCGCCGGACAAGATTCTAAGACCGTAAAGATTGCGCTGTACGCAGGCGAGCTCGAAGGTACACCCGCCCCGCACTCTGAAATAGGAGAACTGGTCTGGTTCGGTCCGCACGATAATCAGGCGCTGCTTGCGCCGAGCCTTCGCAATATCATTTTTCCCGACCTGCGCCGGCGCGGTTTCATAGAGCACGAGTCATACTAATAAATTGCCGGAATCACTGACCGCGTGGGCGCAATGGATCTCGCCGGAAACGCTGCTATTCCAGGTTTACAACACCGCGCCTTATCTCCAAGCTCGCGTGCCGGCGCCGGAGCGGGGCAGGCTAATAGAAATAGGCGGAACGCCGGATGGGTTCCTTCGCGTCCTCTCAAGCTGGGAAAATATTCGTCGCGCCGGTCTCCACCACGCTGAGCAGTTGCAGGACTACTTCGCTCTCTGCCTCGCCTGTCATCATGCAACCGTCGCTACGTTCGTGCCCACGGATGTAGACACGAAAATCCGTGGAATGACTTGGCGCGAAACGGACGACGCTGAAGTGCTGAAGCCTATGCTGCGCTTTGCACTCGGCGCCCGCGGCTGGACGGAAGAGGGAATCTCAACACGTTCCGTTCGCGGCGTGAGCGGCCACAACGGGGAACACTGGAGCGCCATCGCGGGTGGGTTGGGCCGCATGCTGGAACTCGGAGACATGGCATCGGCAGAAGAAGCGCAGGCTTCCATCGAAGCCGAAATCGATCGGGAACAATCGGTTTTCGATCAGGTAGCCGCCGAACGCGACGGCGAACTCGACTTGCTGCGCCTGGCGATGACACTGGCCCACAATCGCGGCGACCTCACTCAGGGCATGGGCTTCTGGAAGAAGACGCCTTTAACGCTACCGCTAATGGATCGTCTCTCGACGCGGGGTCGCTTTGAACCGGCAGTCCGTATGTACCAGGACACTGGGCTTTCGGCCGAGGGCCACCGGCACTATCCGCTCCGCCCAGTGAAGGCGCTACGTCGCTCGCCTGCCACGCTGCTGCCACTCTGCCCTTTCCTGGACGATTGGGGTGCGGTGGTGGCCAAGCTGGAGGAGAGTGACGAAGTGCTTGCCGCGCTGGTGATGGGCTGCCAGAAGTTAAAAGGACAGCAGGGTTACTACCGCGCCATTGCCGGCATGTACCAAGCATCATCGGGTGCTTTCGACCGTGCTGCTTCCCTCATGCCCAACGCTACCCAACGCTTGCTCCGCACCGCTGAAATGCGCAAGCTGATCAACGTCCCGCGCATCTCCTTCGAATCCATGATGCGGAAGCGGGCTCGTGCGTCGCTTGCCAAGCTGCGCGGCTCCGGAGCCGCCGGGTTGGCCCAGGTGCGTTTGAAGATGTAAAGGTGCGTTGAAGCTGGGTAGGTTAAGATCGGTGGAAAGGAGTTCTGCATGTTCGGTGTTCCAACCAGCGCGTTCTTGATCTGCCTGATGGCCGGCTTGGGCCCGGCAATGGCCCAAACTCCGGCCCAGAGTCCCGCCGACAAGCAAGCTCCGGCAAAGGCCGCGAGCGGGGCGCGTCCGCCGGCTCCCACGCGCGATCCGAACACGCCCGGGTACGTCAAAGCCAAGGAATTGCCCGACGGCGACATCCCTTCGGCGAAAGAAGACGGGAACTTCATCATTGGCCCTACCCACAATCCCGCGCCGGAAATGGCCGCGAAGGAAGGCGTGCCCCAGGGTGACGTCTTTGAATTCACCATGGAATCCACCGACAGCAAGATCTATCCCGGCATCGCGCGCGAGCCCAACACCTTCGCCGTGCTGGACCCGGCCGACCCGAACAAAGTGATCGTCAACAGCTATCCTGCTCCCTATACGCGCAAGGTTGCCGTATACGTTCCCAAACAATACGTACCCGGCGCCGAAGCCCCGTTCATCGTCGGGGCGGATGGACCTGACCGGACTTTGTTCACCGCGCTCGACAATCTGATCGCCGAGCACCGGGTGCCGGTGATGATTGCGATCTCCATAGGCAACGGCAGCGGCGACGCTCAGGGCAGCCAGCGGGGACTGGAGTACGACACCATGTCCGGGCTTTACGCGGAGTTCGTGGAGCAGGAAGTGCTGCCCCTGGTGGAGAAGAAATACAAAGTGAAGCTCACCAAGGATCCCGATGGGCGAGCGACCACGGGTTGCAGCTCCGGCGGAGCGGCCGCGATGGCGATGGCCTGGTATCACACGGATCTCTACCACCGTGTTCTGAGCTACTCGGGCACGTTCGTGTACCAGCAGTGGCCGTACAACCCCGAAACCCCGCACGGCGCGTGGGAGTTCCATGAAACCCTCATTCCCAATAGCCCGAAGAAGCCGCTGCGCATCTGGATGGATGTGAGCGATCGAGACATTCTCATCACCCGCGACAACTATCACGACTGGGTCCTCGCCAATGAACGCATGGCCAAGGCTCTGGCCGCCAAGGGGTATCCTTACCAGTTTGTCTTCGCGAAGAACGCTGTGCACTGCGATCGCGGCGTGAAGGCACAGACCCTGCCCCTGGCGCTGGAGTACGTATGGCAGGGATACGCGCCAAAGAAGTGAACCGGCCGAGCGAGGTGCGAGCCTATGGCTTGACACTCGGAATTGGCGGTGCCCAGTCTAGATGGCGCGCCAGTTTTGCAGCGCGGAATCCATTGGTTGAAAAGAATTGAGTGGTTCGAGCGGACCGTGTTTTAGGCCGCCCGGAAGGAAGCGGGCGTCCAGTTGGGGAAGGTCCAGGCCGGGCTCGAGGCGACCGACTGGAAGCCGTTCGACGAGGTGGGCGCTGGTACAGCCAGCAAGCAGGATAAAGCTCTTGCCGCAGTGCGCTATCGCGCCGTGGTCAGCGCTAGAAAGGAAAAAAAATGAAGATCGAAACCAAAATCCGCCACGTGACGAGGCCGGGAGCAAACCTCTTTCTCGAACTGGGTTTTACGCCGGCCGAGGCCAAGCGTCTACAGGCTGCCTCTCGCAAACAGATCAGCGACACGCGGCTGCTGAAGCGGCAACTGATGGAAGAGCTGTCTGTCTGGATTGCGAAACATCACTTAAAGCAGGCAGCGGCCGCGGAAATTCTGATGGTCTCGCGCCCGCGTGTGTCCGACGTGGTGAACAAGAAAACGGCCAAGTTCACCATCGATACGCTCGTAGAAATGCTCAGCCGTATCGGCAAACCGGTCAGGCTGGCAATCAATTGACCAGTTGATGCGACAAAACCGACATTCACATTCGGCACGCGGCTAAGAGCGCTCAATTATTACGGTAAGCAGCAGCTTTGCCTTCCCAAGGCCCGATGTAGACCACCGCGCGTGGTTTGGCGGCGCGCAACATGTCCGCGCCTTTTTCCGTAACGGCGGTGCCTTTGAGATCGACTTCGCGAAGGGACGGCATGGCGATGAGAACCGCGACGGCTTCATCATCAATACGTCCGCAGCCTTGCAGTTTCAGCCGCTCGAGACCGGTCAGCGATTTGAGTTGCTCCAACCATTTCTCGGTGACGCTGAGAGTGCTTACTTCTCCCAGCTTCGAGCCTTCGATTCCCACCGACGTCGACACACAAGCGAAGCGCAGTTCGCGCAGGTTCTTGAGAGTGAGAACGGCCTGGAGTCCGGTGTTGGACATGGCGATACTCCAGACGTTCTTGTCGTTGCCCTGGCGGCCGCTCAGATCCAGGTAAGTTAAATTCGGCATTTGGCGGAGTGCTTGCATGCCGGCGTCGCCCAGTTCGTTGCCGCCCATGGTTAGCGCCCTGAGGTTCGTCAGGCTGGTGAGCCGTTCCAGGCCGACGTCGGTCATTAAGGTGGAGCCGACATCCAGCGATTCGAGTAAGGTGAGTCCGGCCGGCCTTGGTGCCGTGCAGGTTGAGGTGCTTGAGACGTTTCCAGTCTTTGATGGCGGCCACACCTTCATTCGGACAGCAGCGAACGTCAGAGTTTATTGGGTGGATTCATTCCGTCGTGACTGCGCACACCAATTGGTCCGGTTCCTGGTGGTATGCCTGCACTCGTCCTAACCTCCAACGATTCCGGTTTCCGGATGAGCAGAGTGAGAAGATTGTTGTTGGATCAGGGTTGTCAGAGGTCCTGAGTCGTCCGCTGTCGGATGTAGATTCCGATTAAGGCAGCGCCAACGAACCCCACGGCCGAAGGCCTTCAGCTGTGAGAACAGCAGGGAAACTAAGACCTGAACAGACGGGCCAATGCTAATGGTCCCGTCTTTTCGTTCCTATAAGCACTGTCCTGTTGCTTGCGTTGAAAAACTCTCTGCAGCACGAAAACCACGCTCAAACCCACCGCCAGGAAGCCGATGCCGCTCGGTTCTGGCACGGCCTGAACGATCGGCGCGCCCAGATCAATCGGGCCGCCACCGCCGGCAGGGGAGCGTGTCGTGTCACTTGCAAAGACTGTGACGGTCGGATTCGATGAATCGAATGCGATGCTGATGAACATATCGGCGAACGGGCCGGCTTGGGTGGGAATATTTTGTCCTGTATTGTCACTGATCGAGAAAGCAAAGCCGTCGGGTATCCCTCCCGCATCGACGTTATCGGTCATAGCTATGGTGAAACCCAGCGTTGTACCGGGCGTAAACGGCTGAATGAAGTAGTTCAAGAACGAAGTGTCCACGAGAGTGACGGTAGACCCAACACCTCCGCTAACACCGCCGAACGTTGTTGGCGCTCCGGAGGGGCCTCCCGTTCCGAAAACGAAGTCGGAGAGGGTAACGGTATTATTTCCATCTCCGGTACCGTTGCCATCGGTGAGTTGGAAAACGAGCGAGAACGGGCCCGCCGGATCCTCCATAAGCGGTGTCGTGTCCAGTGTAACGATGTCCGCTCGGGCGATGCCGGGCAGGAGGAGAATCGTCACTATAACCGGAAGCGCAAGTAGTGATTTGGGTCTCATATGCATACACCGCCTATTGATTAAGTGTTCCGCTCAGGAGTTTCGGCGTGAAATTTGTGGGCGAATTCTGTCCACTCGCGTAAACGAGCGTGAACTTAAGCGACTCCCCGGCTTTGAGGACATCACCATTCGCTGCTGGCAAGAGAAAATCGAGTAAAAAGAAGGAATCTCCGGCCTCAGATTCGGAAAAGCAGTGAGTGACTTGGCTGGGACTTGCAAGTCTAGTCGTGCTGCTTGGTATTCCGTGCAGAACGAACGACAGAGGCCCATTGATTGGCTGCGAACCGTTGCGAATCTGAATGGCCTGTTGATAGAGCCCTACGAATGGGGGCACACCAAATACCGGTCCCTTGCTGATCGTCACTTGGGCTGTGACGTCGGTTGCACCGCAAGTGCCACCGGTCGTCGGGGGGCCCTGCGTGAGGCGAATGTTGTCGACCTGACCCTGTGGTAAACCGAACCGATAGTCGGCATCAATGGCGACAGTGTTCCACTGGCTCAAGGTGGTGATGTTTCCCGCGAGACTTAGTGTCGATGTAGTTTGTGGACCACTGCCAAAATCATAAATCACATACACCACTTGGTTTGGGCCATCGATCACAATTTTGAAGGACACAGGTGCCCCGGTACCGCCATGAATAGTAGGCCGGAGATCAACCGGCGTGCCATTCCCGTTCGTGTACACGGTGAGCCACCATCCTGGGACAGTATTCGTCGTGAAAAAATCCACCCCATTGGAGTTGCCGTCCCAAAAGAGGATTTGAAAGTCATGAGACCCGACAGGAGCGTACGCGTCAAAGCTCAGTGTCGTTACGGCATTGGCCGCCGCGGCGCCGGGCACTGAGTGGCTGATCCTGGCGAATCCATCCGTGCACCCTGCAGCAGAGCCAAGATCGGCACGCGCAACCTTGGTCGGCAGTGCGCTGCTAGTGCCTATCGGAATGGAGCCGCAACCGGCCCATCCGCCTTGTCCGGCAAGGTTCGCACCTGCCTCGTACGATTCAAAATTGTCTGAGAACAATGTAATCGTTTGGCCCAGAACAGCAGTTGCAAACACCACCGCGCACGCGGGGACCATTATCCAGAGCTTCAGTATCCGTGCTTGCTCAGCGCGAGGCCTCGGGTGAAGCTTCATTTGTTCTGTTCTGTAATGTTCGGATTGCCAGCTTGTCCGGAAAGTCACGGGTTATTCCTCCTATCTCAATGGCCCTAACGTATCCCCTATGTGTGGCCCAAGGCGACGTCCCAGGAAGGCTAAACGTCCGCACTCTTTTCATCACTGAAGCTTGCTATCAGGCTCCTCCCATCCCAGTACCAGTACCGAGCAACAGGACGATAATCAGGGCGTAAAGACTCCCAGGGTTTAACCGCCTATCTTGGCGCGGTGCACACAAAGAGATATGGCAATCACATTGATACTTGAAATGCTATGTGTTTACAAGCGACACGAGACGACATCGGAGCGACATTGTCGATATACGGTTCATTTCACTAGGATTCGCTCTCGGATGTGGGGATTGCGGTGCTAGACTGTTGTCTTAATCGATGTCGAGTGACTCTGTAGATCAGATCCGGAGCTCAAGAAACGGGCGCCTCGAGGGCTGGAAGGATATCGCCTCCTACCTCGGGAAAGGTTTGAGTCTCAGAACGGCCCAGCGTTGGGAAAAAGAGGGCTTGCCCGTTGGCCGTGAAAACGGCAAAGTGTTTGCCTACACCCACGAACTGGATCGATGGAATGCAGGTCGGACGCTTAGTCCTTCGGTTGAAGCTGTGTCCGGCCATCCAGGAAGCGAGACAGAAGCACGCCTAGCCGTCACGGCAAGACGCTTAATACGGGCGGCTGCCGGAGTGTTGGTCGGCGCAGTCGTGGTTACCGCAGTCGTGTGGGCTCTCCGCCACCCACCCAAGATGCCCTTACCGGCTGCACCTCAGTGGGGCAGGTTGCTCGTTAAGGCAACTTCCGAGGGTAGGAGTCTAACCAGGATCAAGCTCGATCAAACGCCGATTTATCCAGCGGTGTCTGCAGATGGTCGCAACGTCTACTTCGCCGATCAGTTCTCTCAGTCTCTCTCCATTTTTCAGATGAGAGATGGACGCATCACCAGGGTGCCCCTGCCGCGAGATGTTGGTCACCTCGTGATGAGTCGTGATGGGAAGAAACTCTATATTCTGTCGCCGTCGGGGGGGATCGTTGTAATCGACACTGAGAAGGACCACCTTGCTCCACGGGTTATATCGACTCCAGGTCCCGTTTACAACGGCGCTCTGACTCCGGATGGAAAGAAACTCTTCATCACGATGAATCGGCTCGGCGTATGGCGCATGCTCACGATGAATGGGCAACTCAAGCAAGTCACGGATCAGATTTGTCCCATCGATCTGGCGCTCGACGCTCAAGGACAGACTCTCTTTGTCAGCTATCAATGTGGAGGACCCAAGGGGAGGACTGGACATGACTCCGTGGAAATCTTTAACGCGGAGACAGAAGAAAGCCAGGGAATTGTAAGCGGCCTTCCTCTCGTAGGCGGACCGCTTTCCGTGTCCCCGGATGGACGACAGTTGGTCTTGGATGGTCTCGACGCTTGTGAGAGTCCTGACTATGATCACCAGGGGTGCCCTTCGGTCCCCAGTCATGTGTTTCACTTTCTTCGTTTGTCTGACCGCCAGGTAATGAGAACTCTCGGGCTACCTTTCCGGACGGCAGGCGGTGCGCGATTCCTCGATCATGGACGAGTTCTGTTCGCGAACCATTCTTTACTCACTGTCATGGACACCTCGCAGTACGTGATGACAGAAGAGTGGGAGGTTGAGCAAGAAGTTGGTGATCCCGTGATGCTACCGACCCTCCGCAAAGTCTTTATCCCTCTTTATAAACGAAAGGAAATGCTAATTCTAGAAGCCGAACGCCCCGAATGTTCCGCTCCTCCAGAGGGCCTCGCCTTGTTCTATCCGGGTGATGGGACGGCGGAAGACGCTATCGGCGGAGCACCTTTGACCGCGGACGGCGGAGTGCGATTCGGTCCGGGTCGAGTAGGGCAAGCGTATCTCCTCGACGGAAAATCGGGTTCTTTGGTTGCCCCCTGGACCCCTTACTACAATTTTGGCCTCCGAGATTCTTCGGTTGCTATGTATGTCAAGTTCGCGACTGTTGACGGCGAGATGGCTCTCTTTGAGCATCCCCTTTCCCAGGATGGCGTCTTTCGGCTTACCAAGAGCCGCGATCATCGCTTCCATTTCGAGTTGGTGACGAGCCGTGGAGCAACGTTTCACCTTTTCAGCAGCACGTACGCCATCCCACATCGCTGGTATCACGTGTGCGTTACAAAGAATAGCCAAGAAATGGTTCTTTACGTGAATGGAACCGCAGAGGGCAAAATCTTGCGAACTGAGACGTCTGTCCTGGATGAACCTCGGCTCCCGTTCCATCTAGGCGCTACCAAGGACCATCTGAGTTTCTTTCATGGGAAACTGGATGAAATCCTCTTTTACACTCGCGCCTTAAGTTGGACCGAGGTACGCAATCTCTACCAGATGCGTGAATCTGGGCCCTGTAAACTTTAACGCGCTCGATCGCTCCCCGACAACCCCATAAATCTTTACCTTTCCGGTTCCCTTCCTTCCTATTGAGCGCAGCGGCGCTCGCCATCGAGGGCCGCTTTTGCCCAGCTAGGGCCGCCGACGGCTGCTCGCCAGGTGCGCCTTCGCTCCACGGATCCAGTTGATCCGGGTGGGCCAGTTCGAATCCAGGTCTGGCCGCCAGTAACATTAACGGACCTCGATAGAGTAAATTGCAAAACCGTGTTTTTGGGGCCAGTCAGGTCTCATCCGAACCAGACTCGCGGATTTGGTTGACAACATCGAGTTTGTTAAAGCCCGGTACGCCAAACATTTCCGGAACGCATCAGGGAGAACTCGGATCAAGGCAACTAGCGGGCTCCGTTCCTTTTTTATCTACTCGACAAAACCGACACTCGGGACGCGGCTAGGAGCGCTCAATTGTTACGGTAAGCAGCAGCTTTGCCTTCCCAAGGCCCGATGTAGACTACGGCGCGTGGTTTGGCGGTGCGCAACATGTCCGCGCCTTTTTCCGTGACTGCGGTGCCTTTCAGGTCCACTTCGCGGAGGGACGGCATGGCGATGAGCGCCGCGACGGCTTCATCATTAATACGTCCACAGCCTTGCAGTTTCAGCCGCTCGAGCGCGGTCAGCGATTGGAGTTGCTCCAACCATTTCTCGGTGACGCTGAGGGTGCTTACTTCTCCCAGCTTCGAGCCTTCGATTCCCACCGACGTCGATACGCAAGCAAAGCGCAGTTCGCGCAGGTTTTTGAGAGTGAGAACGGCTTGCAGTCCGGTGTTGGACATGGCGATACTCCAGACGTTCTTGTCGTTACCCTGGCGGCCGCTCAGATCGAG
>PMOK01000077.1 GCA_003162425.1 Bryobacterales bacterium
AAGACCAACGCGGGGCCGGGTTCGGGTAATCAGTCGGACGACGAGATGGCCTTCATGGATTTCTACAACCTCATCCGTTACGAAACCGATCCGAAACTTCAACGGAAGTATGCGCTGGCTTTTTCGAACTACTGGAGCATGGAGCGGCCGGAATTGAATCCCCTCTTCAACTTCATGTACGCGGCCACGAATGCGGGAAAACAATTTGAAGACGCCTACGGAAAGCGCGATCTGACGCCCACGGGCGAATGGCTGGAGGAATCCATGGACACGCTTCGCCGGTATCCGTTGGACCGCGTGAATTGGCGCTTGACCAACAGCCATCGCACTGATATTGTTCCGCTGCCCGCCTATGCGCGAGAGCCTGGCGCCTCCGGACTTGGGTTTCGCAACAACGGCAAGGTGCTGCCCATCGACGAGCGGTTCGTGGATCAGTGGAATCACGATCCTTGGGAATTGGATCAAGGCGGGGATGGCTTGGAACTTGCAGACGGCGGTTCATTTTTGCTGCCATACTACATGGGTCTGTACCACAAATTCATCAAAGACTGATCAGGAGAATGTTCTCATATGAGTGAATTGGCAATTTTGGGCGGGAGTCCTGTACGTAGCCGGCCGTTCCCGGTCTGGCCGCAGTATCTTCCCGCCGACGCGCAACGGTTGCAGCAGGTGCTCGAAAGCCGCCACTGGGGCGGGTATCCGGTGCCCAGCCGTTACTGCGGCGAGTTCGCCTCGCGTTTCGCCGAACTGCACGGCGCGAAATATGGACTGTGTCTGGCAAACGGGACCATCGCGCTGGTGGCCGCGCTGCAAGCGGCCGGTATTCGATTCGGCGATGAAGTGATCGTGCCTGCCTACACCTGGGATGGGACCGCTACGGCGGTGCTGTTTGCCGGCGGCGTGCCGATTTTCGCCGATGTCGATCCGGATACTTATTGCCTGGATGTTGAATCCGCCCGGAAGGCGATAACACCGCGTACCAAAGCGCTGTTGCCCGTGCATCTGGCCATGCGGTTCGCCGACATGGATGCGCTCAGCGATCTCGCCCGCGAGCACGGGCTAAAGTTGATCGAGGATTGCGCGCACGCGCACGGCGGCCAGTATCGCGGGAAGGGCGCGGGCGCCATTGGCGACCTCGGATGCTTCAGCTTCCAGGAAAGCAAGCTGATGACGTCGGGCGAAGGCGGGATGGTGATCACGTCCGATCTCAAGTATTTCGAGCATCTGCAATCGCAGGTGAATTGTGGGCGCGCCAGCAGGACGGATGAATATCAGCAGCGCGTGCTGGGAGCGAATTACCGCATGACCGAGCTGCAGGCAGCGCTGCTGATCGGACAGCTCGACATGCTGCCGGAACTTGCGGCTAAGCGCGCCCGCGCTGCTCAACGGTTAAGTAAAGCTCTGAGCGCGATCCCTGGTGTTCGACCGCTACCGCCTCAACCGGCGATCACGCGCGACACCATTTACAACTACGTCTTTCAATATCGTCCCGAGCGGCCCGGTGTGGTGGCACGCGATCTTTTCGTCGCGGCGCTCGACGCCGAAGGGATTCCGAGCGATGGACGATTCTACGAGCCTGTCTATCGCAGCGATCTGTTCTACGCCACTCCGGAAAACTGCCCGCAGCTTAAGACTGATTACTCCGGCGTCAAGTGCGCGGTGTCCGAGCGCGCGGCCTATGAAGAAGCGGTCTGGCTTCCGCAGTTCCTGCTGATCGGCGAGGATCGCGATGTGGACGACATCGCCGCCGCGGTTGCCAAAGTGATGGGGAACTTCAATGATCTCGCATCGGCCGATCCGTCGCTCGCGGGTGTCAAAGCCATGAGCCGGGCGGAGCGGCCTAACAAGGAGCGGGCGCGGAATTACTAGGGCGTCACTTTTTCGGGCGCGACGATGGCGGCACGATGCCGTTCGCGCGATAGTAGGCAACCAGCAAGCCGTAGTGTTCGGCTGAATGCTCCATCACGCCCATCCACGGCTCCAGGTTCTTTTTGGGACCCTCCGGCGAGGTTTTTAAAGTTGCATTGGCATCCTGGATGGATTTCTCGAGCAGGCCGACAATGTCAGCCTTGGTTTTATAGTTCTGGGGATCGAGCTCATCCCATTTCACTTTTTCTCCGCGGCCTGCCTTTGCAGCGTAGACGTTGCCGGAAGCCACGTGGACAATGACATCGCCGAAAGAACGCATCTCAGGTTTCAGCCGGAATTGATATTTTTCCTCCGGGAAATCCTTCGCCATCACCAGCAGTTGATCATTGCCGCCTTTGAAGTACGCGGCGATGGTTTCGGCGGGCGTTGTGGGCTGCTTTGTCTGTGCCTGCATGATCGAAGCTGCAAGCGCTAGGAAAACTGCGCAGTAACCTGTTATCTTCAACATAGTGGTTACATGCTATCAGAACGTTTGTAACCAGTCAATCGGTTAGAACCGGTTACAATGGCGGAAATGAAATTCATCGGCGGCTGTGTTTGCCTGGACTTTGTCAACACCGTCGGCGGCCGCGTCACCGGCCGGGACATCGTGCTGCGCGACAAGCTGAAAGATTACCCGGATCTCGCGACGTGGAGCCGGTTGGCAGGCCTTTCCACCGCGCGTGAGGTGCGCTGTCTGGAGCGCGTTGCCGAGCGCTATCCGGCACGAGCCGCAGCGACTCTGGCGCGGGCCCTCCGGCTCCGCGAAGCGCTGTTTCGCATCTCGAAATCCCTACTGGGCCGTTCGGCGCCGGATGAATCCGATGTCGATGTTTTAAGAAATGAGCTCTCGATTGCGAAGGCGCATGAGCGTCTGGTTCGCACCAAGACCGGCTTCGCCTGGGCATGGGACCAATCAGACCATGCGTTGGATGCTCCGCTCTGGCGGGTGTCGCAATCGGCCGCCGATCTGCTCACTTCCGCCGACTTGGGGAAGCTCCGCCAATGCGGCGGCGACGAGTGTGGTTGGATGTTTCTGGACACCAGCCGCAATCGCAGCAGGCGCTGGTGTGATATGAAGGATTGCGGGAACCGCGCGAAAGTTCGGCGATTCCGGCGAAGGGAAGGTCATAGATGAAAACACTCGCACTACTGATAGCGGGCATGAGCGCGCTCGCGGCGCAAGACGGCAAGATTCACGTGATTGCTTTTGGTGCGCATCCGGACGACTGCGATATTCGCGCCGCCGGCACAGCGGCGCTGTTCGCGAAGATGGGTCACGCGGTGAAATTTGTTTCGGTCACGAATGGAGATGCAGGCCACCAGTCGATGAGCGGCGCCGCGCTAGCGAAACGCCGCGAAGCGGAAGCCAAGGAATCCGCGCGGCGGTTGGGAATCGAGTACGAGGTCCTGAATAATCACGATGGAGAGCTGCTGCCCACGCTCGAAGTGCGCAAGGAGATCATCCGCCAGATTCGGCGCTGGAATGCGGATATCGTATTGGCGCCGCGCCCCAACGATTATCATCCCGATCACCGTTATACCGGCGTGCTGGTGCAGGATGCCGCGTACATGGTGGTGGTTCCGGCTGTCACGCCCGAAGTTCCCGCACTGCACAAGAATCCCGTGTTTCTTTACTACGAAGATAATTTCCAGCGGCCCAATCCATTCCGTCCCGACATTGCGGTAGCGATCGATGACGTGGTGGATAAGAAGACGGACGCGCTGGATTCACACGTGTCGCAGTTCTATGAATGGCTGCCGTGGGTGGACGGCAAGCTGAGCGACGTGCCCAAAGATCCGGCCGAGCGGAAGGCGTGGCTGAAGCGCACCAGGAATCGGCCGCCCAATCCCGCGGTTCGTGAGGCGCTGGTGAAATGGTATGGGGCGGAGAAAGGAAATGCGGTGAAGTTTTACGAGGCCTTCGAGATCTGCGAATACGGCGCACGCCCCGACGAAGCGCGGATCCGGGAGTTGTTCCCGATGCTGCGTTGACATGTGGGGAGGCAATCTTGCCTGCACTACTAGAGCTGAAAATTTTTGCAGGCTGCAAAGATTTTCAGGTCTATGACTATCGCCCCGCTCGCGCGATGTTGGAATACGCCGATTCGCCCGCCGCGTTGATCGCTCGCACGCGGTAACATACGACGACGGCCGATCGGGGCGCTGACGTGTCGTTGAACTGCGTGCCCGATTCCGTTGCGATCCGCTCCCAGTGCGCGCCCGTGTTTCCAACCCTGCGCTCGATGGTCACTTTCGATGGCGATCCGCCATGCAGCGCCCAATGCAATTCCACTGCGCTACTCGACGATCGCGCGACAAGACTGCTGGGAGCTTCCGGCAGCACCGGCCAATCGAAATAGCTGGCATCCGCAATCGCCAAAATGCTGTCGCGGACCGGCACGGCGCTGAGAGTATTCGTGGTTCCCTGCTTCCAGGCGAGCGCCGTGACGTCGCCCGAGGTAACGTCAATAAGAACCGGCTCTCGAATTCCCGAATTCTCCAGTTTCAGATCTACCGCCAGTGGAGGAAACTCGGCGCCTGCCACGCTGTGTGCGGCAATCCAATAGGCGATGATCGCTTTCCCATTCTTGTTGCGGAAACCATAGCGTAGAAGCGGCGCCCGTTGCTGGCGGCGCAGCGGCGGAATATCCGCCGCTTCTACTGTGATGCTCGGATCGAGCCGCGTGTCGGAGAAGAGAGCGTTCGTATTCTGCAGCGCGTAAAAGACGGGACGCGGAGCGAAGTCATCCGGCAGATTTCGGAGGCCGTGCAGGAAACCGAAATCGTCGAATTCATTGCCGTCCACTCCCGCCGCCAACAGCCACACGAAAGTCTTCACGCCGGCCGCGTGATTGTAGATCATGCCGCGCGGGACATACTTGGCCTGCACCGTATCGTCCGACCCAGTCCACGTCCCAATGGAGTTGAACTCGTCGTCCCAGAATTCGATGTCTTTCCGGATGCCTGGATAATTGCGGACCAGGTCGCGCAGCTTCGCCGGGGAGTCCGCTTCATATGCGCCGTAATCCATCGACTCCGGATTCATATTCTGCCCGTAGCCGGGATAAGTGTGATACGCGAAAACATCAATCCCCGCGGCGCACTTGCACTCATCGAGCGCGCGCTTCGCCCAACTGCTGACGGGATCCGCCTGGCCGCCGTAAATCACTTTCGCTTGCGGATCGGCTTCATGAACCGCGGGAATAAATGCAGCCAGCAAGCGGCCGTACTCTTCCGGATTGCCCCACGGGTTCCAGTATCCGATGTCCTGCTCATTCCACAGTGCGTAGTAATGAATTCGCCCGCGGAAGTGATTCACCATCCATTTCACGTAGCGCAGGAACGCGGCAATCTGATCCGGGGTTGTAGGCGGCCAAAAGATGGAGTTCATGCTGCGATCGTCATTGTGGAAGGTGCCGGGCGCGGGCGTGATTTGATCGGGCTTGACGCCCGAGAGCGATGTATACATCGGATTGCCGTACATCAATTGCACTTGCACCTGGACGCCGTTTTCGAGGAGCGAATCGACGTAGTCGTCCACTTCCGGAGCGATCGCATAGACGCCGCGCTTTTGTTCCACCCAATCCCAACTGGTGGGGTCAGAACTGTTCTCGTATTGTCCGATGCGGATCCAGCTCACGCCGGCATCGAACATGCGGGTCCACCACCAGCGGTTCCATGGCAGGTAGGGCTCGCGCGGAAGGTCGGAGTTGATGCCGAAGCCGTTCTGAATTTGGGAAGACCGCTTGGGCGGTACGTGAGTTGGGAACGTCTGGGCCGGCACGAGATTGGACGACGCCAATGCCAGCGTGAGGATTGCGGTTTTGAGATGCATGGGAACTCGTATTTTCGCAGATTCGCGCAAGCACCGACTCCCTCACGGTCGCGGTTCGGTAACACCCGGACGCGCGGGGCTATCTTACCTGTTCGTCTTTTTCCACTTTGCCGTCGCGGATGTGGATGATGCGGTGCGCGCGGGCGGCAATGTCGGCTTCGTGCGTGACCAGTACGATTGTGTTTCCCTGCTGCCACAACTTCTCGAACAGGCCCATGATCTCGTTGCCGGTGGTGCTATCGAGCGCGCCGGTGGGCTCGTCCGCCAGCAATATGGACGGACTATTGACCAGCGCCCGCGCCACGGCGACGCGCTGCCGTTGGCCGCCGGAAAGCTCATTGGGCTTATGGTGCATGCGGGCTTCGAGATCCACCGCGCGCAAAGCTTGCTTCGCTTTTTCGGCTCGTGCCGCAGACGGAATGCCGGCGTAGATCAGCGGCAGCTCCACGTTGTGGAGCGCGGTGGCGCGGGCCAACAAATTGAAGGTCTGGAAAACAAATCCGATTTCCTTGTTGCGGATGCGCGCCAGTTCGTCGTCCGGCATGTCGCTGGCCAGTTTGCCGTTCAGGTAATACAGGCCTTTGGAAGGCGTGTCCAGGCAGCCGATCAGGTTCATCAACGTCGATTTGCCGGAACCCGAGGGGCCCATGATCGCGACGTATTCGCCGCGGCGAATCTGGATGTCCACACCCGAAACGGCATGGATTTCCTGATCGCCCATCACGTACGTTTTCCATAAATCGTACGTGCGGATGACTATCCCTTCGCGCTTTAAGCTCTCACCGCGATCGAGCAGGTCCTGTGTCGCTGTCGCCATTCGTGGGTTAGCTCTCCGATTTGATGACTGGCGCTTTATTGTCCACCTTGACCTTGGCGGAACTGCGCAGGGTCCGGATGACTTTGTAAGTGCCGGTGATAATCTGATCGCCCTCACTGAGCCCGCTCAGGACTTCGATGTCGGTGGCGCCGGTAATTCCGGTGGCCACTTTCTGAAACTCCGCGCGTCCGTTCTTGACCACGAAAACGCCTTGCAGCTCTTCCTTCTTAGCTTTCTCGGCGGCGGGATCGGTCTTGGTGGCGGCTTGAACGCCTTTATTCTTGCCGATCGGCTCCAAATCGCCGCGCTGGCGGACAGTCAAAGCTTGGATGGGAATGGTGAGCGCATGCTGCCTGGTGGCGGTGACGATCTTGCCGGTGCAGGAGAGGCCGGGGCGGATGTCGTCCGGCGGATTGTCTAACGCGATTACAACTTTGAAGTCCTTGGCTTCCTGGTTCGAAACAGCGCTTTGCGAGGCCGCCAAGCCGGTGGAACGTAGAATGGCAGTGTTGCCGATTTCCGTCACGTGACCCTTAAAGATCTGGTTCGGAATTGCGTCGATGGTGACGTCGGCTACCTGGGCCAGCTTCACGTTGACGATGTCGGTCTCATCCACTTTCACTTCGGCAGTGATTACGGACATATCGGCGACCGTCATAATCAGGCTCGACGCCGAATTCTGGATGCCGGGAACCACGGTCTCGCCGACGCGAACCGGAAGGTTGGTGACCATGCCATCGATGGGTGAAAAGACGGAATATTTCTCAAGCACGTCGCTGTAGCGCGTCAAGTTAGCACGGAGCTGCGCGATGCGCTTCTGGGCGGAATCGAGTTGCTGGCGGGACTGCGCTTCCTGGGATTTGGCCTGCGCCAATTTGGCTACCGCTTCTCCCAGGGCGGCGATGGCGGTGTCGTAATCGGCCTGCTTCTGGTCGAAATCCTGTTTGGCGATCAGTTTCGCTTTATAGAGTTCGTTGGCGCGGTCGATGTTGAGCTTGGTGCGCTCGAGTTCGGTCTTGTTACGCGCCACGGTGGCTTGCGCGGTTTGGACGGCGTCATGCATGGACGCCATTCCAGCTTCGGCGGCGGCCGAATCGGCGAGCGCGGTATCGATGGTTGCTTTTTGCGCCACGACGTCGGCGCCTGCTTGCACGGACTCCAACCGCGCCACGGTCTGTCCCTTCCGAACGTGGTCCCCCTCTTTTACCAGAATCTGAGTGATGGGCGCCGGGCCGAGCGTGTTCGCGCCTAGGTTGATGTAATTCTTGGGCTTAACTTCGCCCGAGGCGGTGACGGTGGCGGTGAGGTCCTGGCGCAGAGCTTTACCCGTCTGAACTTCAACGATGCCCCGCTCGTTAAATCGAATGCTGGCGAACACGCCGCCGCTGACTAAGACGATCAGAGTGACGATGAGTAGGATCTTCCATTTACGCTTCACTAGGATGGCTCTCCCCAGCAGTTATAGACGAACAATCGGTGCTGTTTGTTCGGTAAATTGTATAGTAGCAGAGCCGCGCTGGGCGCGGCCGGACCCTGCTGGGTCCGAGGCGGCAGGCGGCAGGCGGCAGGCGGCAGGAGGCAGGCGGCAGAAAGCGGGAATCCGGAATTCAGGAGCTGACGCTTCGCGTCTGGGAAGTCAGAAGGAGGGTGCCGTCCTTGCGGACGGCGACTTTTGCTCCTGATTCCAGTTTTTCGAATTGCTCGGCCGTTAGAGCCACTATTGGGATGGGGCGGTTGTACATTTCGGCGGCTACTATGGAGGCCAGGGCTAGGAATGAATCGGTGCTGGTGGTTAGGATTGCGGCTGGGGCTGTTCCGGCGCGGACTGCTTCCAGTAAGACTGCCGTGGTGGTGCTGGAGCCGACTGTGTTTGGGATGGCCAGGATACGGCCCTTCGCGATTTGGCCCGAGAGGGGATGACGGCGGTCGATTATTTCGCCGGTTTGGTGTTCGTAGCCGCCCCAGAAACTTAGCGGCTGGTTGCTGACCAGGAGCTCGCCTTCGGCTTCGCCTGGGACGATGACGCGGCCTTCGATTGTCACATCTGCCATAGTGATTCATCGCGCACCACGCGGCCGTGGACGGCGGATTCTACGCAATCCGCCATGCTGCCGAATACCATTTGCGTTGAGAGGAGTCCTGGGGCGTAGTGGGCGTACTTTCCGGAATTCGTCATGAGAACCTTGACGGATTTCGGCAGCATGGGCGTGGCGAGCACGCAGGTATCCACGGTGAGCCGAGCGCCGAAGGCTTCGATGGTTTCGAGCACGCCCGCTTGGCCTGCTAGGTCACGCATGATGCGGCTGGTGGTGACCAGGAACTGCACGTCGGGATGTCGCTGTTTGCCGGCGAGGAGCGGCGCGAGCTGGCGGAATTCGGCGAGGGAGAAGTGCGGGCTTCCGAGAACCACCATATCGAGCTTGGTACCGGCCGCGGTGGTGAGCTCGCGCCGGGCGTCGCGGAGTTGCTGCATGGTGATGACGTGCGCCTCGATCGGCGCGCGGCCTTGAAACGCGGCTTCGCGCGTTGGGGCTTCGGGCGTAACGCCCACGATGTGAAACAGCGCGACCGCTCCCGTAGACGCTGCAGCCGCTCCTAACTGCTTGAGTTGATCCTCGGCCGGAACGGCTTCGAGACCGTCGATCACTGGGATGCGTTGACCGGCCAGGCGTCCGAGCAAGAGTCCGAGCACTGAATAAAAAGCATCATCTTGCTGCACTGCGAGTGGAACATCTTTCAGCCGTATCAGCAACTGACCGGCGCGATTTTCGGTTAGGTGCAGGCCCAACGCCGGCACGCGAGCCGTGATGGCTGCGCAGATGTCGAGCAAATCCGGATAACGTTCGGTGCGCGCGCCGATGACGGAGTTCGCGAACACGATGGCGTTCGATTCACCCCAGGCGATCTGCTGTCCAAATTTGGGCGCCATGGAGGTTTGATACGGCGCACAGGTCCAGGTGGGGACGCAGCCCATGCTGTGATAGGCGATCATCTGGCGCTGCGCTTTCGAGGCCCAATCCTCGGGCACGGACCACTCGCGCCAATGGCATTCATCGAGGCCGCTGACGTTGAGCGAGGAAGGCACGGCAACCTTGGCGCCGAGTTTCGCAAGACGCTCGGCGAATTCGAGGCCGGCCTCACCCATATATATGGTGCTGTCGATGTGGGCTTGCGAAATATCGAGGAGCTCGGGCGCGCCCTGGATTTCCGCCATGCGCACGATGATGGACATGGCCATGCGCGCGGCGGGTCCGAGATCGCCGGAGAGCAGAGCGCGGTCGTGGGCGGAGAGGTGCATGTGTTATCCGATGCTAGCGCAACCCAAGCGTCGGCACGAGTGCCGACGCGGCACGCTGAGAGCGTGCGCCACGATGGCTCCACAGGTCAACTGTAGCGACGCTGCGCGTCGGCGGTGAAGGCTTCGCGGCGACGGTCGCGGCGGCGGATGAAGGTGTGGATTTCGTCATTCGAAAAAACGAAGCCATCTTCGGTTGGGTTGTAGGGAAGTCCTGCGTCTTGATCCATTTCGAGGAGCTCGGCGGCCTTCTGGAGTTGTTTCTCTTCTTTTTCGCGGCGCTCGGATTGGATTTCGCGGAGTTGGTTGAGTGCCCGTTCGAATTGGCGGGAGAGGCGATGCTCATGCATGCTGAGGTTGGACAATGCGCGGGCTTGTTCGCGGAGAGAGGCGGCGGTGGCGAGAGCGGCATGAACCTGGAGCTCGGCGGTGTTGATGGCGGCAGCCTGCTCGGTCATGCCCAGAGTTAGCAGATTGGTTTCGAGAGCGGCAACGCGATTAAGGCGCCAGGAGGTGTCGGCGATAGATTGGACGAGCTGCTGTTCGAGCGCGCCTTGGGGTTGGAGATCGTCGAAGAAGCGGCTGGTGTGGGCTTGGTAGGCGGCGTGGTCTTCCGAGGGCAGGACAATGACGTGTCCGGTGAGTCCATGGCGAAGGGCGTTGAGCGACGAACGTTGTTTGCCGGCGTCGGTGCGGGGGCCGGTGGAGTGCTCGGCGTTGGCTCGATTGACTACGGCGCGGTAGTCTTGCGCGGGGTCGGTCGGGGCTAGGCCGTTGGTGTAGTTAGAGGATGCGTCGGACATTTGATTAGTCTCCTGCTAACTGGCGTAGCACGTGGGGTAGTTGGTGGATGGTGGCGCGCGGTGGATGTTGTTGGTGGGGAAGAGGGGAAAGAGACGGTGGGGGCGTGACCGTCAGGCGCGGTCGAGCAGGAGTTGGAGGCCGGTGCGGATGGCGTCGATTGTGTCGGCGGGTAGCTTGCCGATGCGTTCGGTCAGTTCGGTTTTGTCGATGGTCAGGATTTGGGATACGTTGACGACGCTTGCTTTGGGGAGATTGGCGGCGCCTTTTTCGAGTGGGACGTTGCCGGGGGCGCGGGCGCGAGTAAGGTTCGAGGTGATCAGGCAGACGACGGTGGTGGCGAGGCGGCTGCGGTTGAATATGTCGCTTTGGACTACGACGCAGGGATGGCGTTCGGCGGGCGCTGAACTTTCCGTGGGGCCGAAGTCGAGCCAATAGACTTCGCCTTGATGGATTTCGGTCACCAGCGGTCCTGGATGGTGGCGTGGAATTTGGCTTTTAGGTTGGGGGCTTCGGCTGGGTTGGCTTCGTCGGAATAAGCCTGGTTGAGTTCATCGAGTGTCTGTTGTTGGCGGCGCTGGCGTAGGTAGTCTTCGAGGGCGAGTGAGAAGAGGCGGCTGCGGCTTAGGCCCAGGGCACGGGCGGTTTGGTCGGCTTCTTTGAGGAGTTCCCCGTCGAGGGAGATGGCAGTTTTCATTTGTATGTAATTAGATCATACCACTTTGCGTACTTTCGGTAATACCCGCAGTGTGTCGGCGTGGCTGGCAGTTTTTCAAGGCGGTGTTCGGGCAGCGATTGTTTGTACCATAGTTGAAGCCTGATGAACGTCATTAGATGGCTCTTGGGTGGCTTGATGCTGTGCTTCTCCGGCCTCGTCATAGCCTCCAACTGGGTGCTGCTTTTTCGCTGCGATGCGTAAGAGAAAGCACGAATCGACGGTCCCCTTAGTTGGGGATTTCTCGGCTCGCTTGCTCTACTTGTGTTACCTATCACCGGATGCTCTCGCTATTGGTGGGTTCCTCTTCTTATCGATCATAAGTGCATATTCGCGGTTTTGACATGGACCTACGTTTGGCTTAGAAGCCGAAGAAAAAGTGACTCGCAACTCGACACAAGGGGCACAGGAACGTGGAATTGAAGAAGGTTGCTCACCTTTCCCTGGCTTCGGCTTTCGAACCACCGCTCGATTCGGATGACGCTGCCGGGCGCCTTCACGGGGAGGGGTTTTAGCACGATGGCATCGAAGGCTGTGAATAGCGTGGTGTTGACGCCGATGCCGAGTGCCAGCGTGAGCACAGCCACGAGCGTGAATCCTGGACTCCTTCGCAGCGTGTGGAGTGCGTAGCGGATGTCGTGGAAGAGCGTTTCTAACTGAGGAAGACCTTGCCGGTCGTGCTGGATTTCCTTGAGCTGAGCGATGTTTCCCAGCGCGAGATGCGCCTGGCGGCTGGCTTCATCGGGCGCCATCCCACGGCGGAGGTTTTCGTCCGTGAGCATTGCTGAGATGGGAGAGCAGTTCTTCGCCGAAGTCCTGGCCGAGGCGGCGTTTTGTGAACAACCAAGCACGGGAGTGGCGGCAGTACGTAACGCTGCAAGCATAGCTTCAGCTCCGCACCAGATCGAGCAAGCGGCCCATCACGCCGGCAATCCGGCGCCAGTTCTTAGCCTGGGCGGTGAGCTGCTTGCGTCCGGATCGGGTGATGGAGTAGAACTTGGCCTTGCGATTATTGTCGGAGACGCCCCATTCGGACTTGATCCAGCCGCGTTGGGTGAGTCGCAACAACGCCGCGTAGATGGTGCCTTGATTCAACTGCAACACGTCTTCGCTCACTTGCTCAATGCGGCGGGCGATGCCGTAGCCGTGCAAGGGGCCCATGGCGTCCAGGGTTTTGAGCACCATGAGGTCGAGGGTGCCTTGCAGAATGTCGGACTTGGTTTCGGGCATGGGGCCTCCTGTGCAATGACAACAGGAGTATGGCACAGGACGTGTGGGCTGTCAACAGGAGAGATTTAACTAAGGCGGGTTGGCAACCCGCCGCAGGATGGCATCCTGCCCTACTTACGGCGTTCGATCATCGCGGACCGGAGCATGGTGGCGGCGGCGTAGGTTACCGCGATCACTACCAGCCAGCGCACTGCGGTCAGGTTGAGTGATTTTACGATGAGTGCGGCTACGAGGACGCCGGGGAGTCCACCGAGCGCGAGACCCAGGGACGCTCTCGGGCTGTAGCTATCCATGCGGATGAATCGGGCGCTCGCTACGGGCATGAGGAACGCGCAGGATCCCATCATGATGGGGAACGCGGCTTTGGGATCCATGCCGAGCAGGCTGACCAGGATCATGCAGGGTCCATAGAGGCCGATGCCTAGAGTCATGAGCGCACCGAGGAACAGGCTGCCGGCGATCCCCACGCCCAATTTCCAATTTTCCAGAATCATGGACTGGCCACCGCCGGGCATCAGCTTCAGGTTAGTCATCACGAAGAGGGACGCGGCCACGAGGAGCGCGATTCCCATTCCGATTTGGACGCGGCGGCGCGACCAACCAGCGACGATGCCAGCGCCGAACCATGCGCCGAGAATCGCCGCACCGATCAAGGATACCAGCGTCAACATGTCCACCTGGACGATGGCGATGAACAGGAAGGCTTCGAGGATGGTGGGCGGCGTGTGGCCGACGTTCAGGGTTCCGGGGATTTTCTCGTCGGGAACCAGCCGGAAAAACTTGAAGATGGCGGTGGTGGGAGCAAACGAGCCGATGCCGAGCGTGTCGAAGAAATTGGTGACGCAGCCGATGGCTAGCTCGGCGAGAGAGGGGATTCCGGGAGCGCGGCCTTTGCCTGAAAACCAAATCCAGGCGTAGGCCACGGTAACCACTCCGAGAGCGATGAAGAGCATCCCGCGCGCATTCGGCATGGGAGCAAAGATAGCACAGCTTCGTGGCAGCGCATGGCGCTACCCCACTCGATCAGGCGCGTTCCTGATAGCTTCCGTCGCTGGTGCTGACACGGATCTTTTCGCCTTCGATGATGAACGGCGGCACTTGCACCATCAGGCCGGTCTCGAGTTTGGCGGCCTTGGTGACGTTCGAAACGGATGCGCCCTTGAGTCCCGGTTCGGTTTCAACTACGGTGAGGTCGACGGTGGGGGGCAGTTCCACGCTGATGGCTTTGCCTTCGTAAAACTCGACGTGGACTTTTAGCTGAGGGACCAGGTACTCCACGCCATCGCCGAGGATGTCGCGCGTGAGGTGCATCTGCTCGAAGGTTTCGGTGTTCATGAAATAGTAGTACTCGCCGTCGTCGTACAAATATTCCATTTCTTGCTCATCGAGCGCGGCGCGTTCGACGCGGTCTTCGGAGGAGAAGCGGTGCTCGGTCATGGACCCGCTGCGCAGGCTGCGCATTTTGACCTGCACGAAGCCGCGCAGGTTGCCGGGGGTGCGGTGCTCCATTTTAAAGATGGAGTAGAGTTCCTTGTTGAACTTGATGACCATGCCCGGACGGAGCTGTGTCGATGAGATCATGAGTTAACTTTCAGTTTATCAGTTGGGGGAAGAAGGCAGGGAATTCAGGAGCCGGAATTCAGGAGTCAGAAGGAGGAAGGGCGTCTTTGTTTATAATGGATGGAGTGGCGCTATCGTCTAACGGTTAGGACAGAGCCCTCTCAAGGCTTAAATACGGGTTCGATTCCCGTTAGCGCTACCATCCAAACCTGCTTTTCTTCAATTGCTTCCGTAAGAAAGTGCTGTGTCAGAAATTGGTTGGACGTCACAGGACGTCACAAAAGTCTAGGAGAAGTGCTTACCGAGGAGGGATTCACTAAAGGCGAGGCAACTCTCTACCTGAGAACGGTCTACTTGCTTCCAATCGGCGTGAAGGCTGTCGTTTCGGAATTTAAGATAGCTCTGGGCGGTACCGATCTGGCCACCTCTGAGGACGTCTGCATTCTTTAGAGCGCCAATTACGTCCTCCAGTTTCGGCCGGTCCATGACGTGGGCAAACTCCTCGCCCATTTTTCTAATCAACCCTTCAAATGCCGCTGCAGCCAAAACAGCAGCCGTGTTCTTTGCTTCATCCGTACGATCAGCCAGAATCTCTCTCGCCAGGCGGACCAGCTCGCTTAGCATTTCACCTTCGACGAGAACCCTCAGGTTGAAGATCAAACCTGCGTCGAGTTCTGTAAGCGTATTACGGATCACAGCTCTTGCGTGCGAAAAGAGATCCATGTCCAGATTTCGCACGCGGGGGCCTTTCTGAATTGCGGCGAAATGATCTCGGAATTGGCTTAACTGGGGACTCTCCGCTCCATACAGTGCCGTTAACATCGACACGGCGAATTGGCAGAGTTCAGAACCTTGTCCATCGCGGTACGTCTTAAGTCCCTCAAGCATCGCCTCTGCGTTCTTGCGCCAGGCGTCGCGATTGTCAATCAATGTGTTGGTTCAGCGTGAAATGG
>PMOK01000122.1:0-16579 GCA_003162425.1 Bryobacterales bacterium
TCTTAGCGATTCCGAACCCTCCGCTGCTAGCTAGAGTTTGCGCGAATTGCTGTTCGCCGTATTCAATCATGGTCGAGTTGGGGTCCTTCTCATCATCATCGCCTTCTCCGGCTTCTCGCGCCGCTTTGAGCATTTGGCCCAATAGCAAAGCTTCAAAGTCCGTCGCTGCATGGGCAATGCGGGCGGGACTGTCCTTGGAAGTCGCGTGGACAGTGTGCATGGTTTGACCGATCGAGGGCACAACCGCAGCTTCAAGTGACATCGGTTTAGATAACCTCCAATTCAGCTTCGAGCGCTCCGGAAGCCTTGAGATTTTGCAGAATAGCGATAATGTCGCGAGCCGTGGACCCAATGGCAGTGAGCGCTCTCACCAGTTCTTCCACGCTAGCGCCCTGCTTAAGCACCACGTTGCGAGCTTTCTCTTCCTTCGCCGTGACGTTCACCTGAGGCGTAACAGTTGTCTGACCCTGCGAGAGCGGCGCGGGTTGCGACACGTTGAGAGAGGTCTGGATTTCCACCGTCAGGGTCCCCTGCAAGATCGCCACTGGCGCGATCCGCACGTCCTTGCCCATAACGATGGTGCCGGTACGTTCGTTCACCACGATCCGAGCCGGGCGGTCCGTTTCAACCATGAGATTTTCGAGCTCTCCCAGGAATTCAACACCCTTTCCCTTGTACGCAGGCGGCACGTCTACCGAAACCAGCGCGGAGTTCTCGGCACGTGCTGGCTGTATTCCTTCGCTTCCGAATCTCTGGTTTATGGCTCGCGAGACCCGGCCGGCGTTGGTGAAATCGGCCAGCCGCAGTTGCAGTTTGATGTGGCCATCGGGTGCGATGGAGGGAGCCAGTTTTTCGATGATCGCGCCGTTGGGTACGCGGCCCGCCGTGGGATGGTTCACCGTTTGACTGGTGCCGCCGCCACTACCTTTGCCCGCGACGAAACCTCCAGTCACTACCGATCCCTGAGCGGCAGCGTAGACTTGACCATCCGCGCCTTTGAGCGGTGTCAGAATTAGAACTCCACCTTGTAAATTCGAGGCATCGCCGATCGCGGCGACTGTTACATCGATTCTGGCGCCAGGTTGACCAAAGGGCGGCAAGTTGGCGGTCACCAACACAGCTGCCATATTTTTGACCAGAATAGCGGTCGGATCTATCTGCACGCCCATCCGCGCCAGCAAGTTGGTGAGACTCTGTGAGGAGAAGATCGTTCCCCTTTTGTCGCCCGTTCCATTGAGGCCCACGACCAGACCGTAGCCCACCAACTGGTTGTCTCGAACGCCTTCGATTGAAACCAGGTCCTTCAGGCGCGTTCCGGAAGGGGCCGCCGAGAGCGGAACAAGAAACAGGAGGATGGCGAGGAATCGAAGGTTCATAGATTAGAATGGCAATAGCCCCAGCAGTAAACGGTAAAGGATGAAGGGGCGCTTGACTGCGTCGTTCACCACTCCTTTGCCGTTCACTAGGATTTCCATCCTCGCGACTCGGTCGGCGGACACCGAGTTGAGCGGGCTCAAATCATCCGGCCGCACGATGCCGCGGAGCGTGATAATTTGCTTCTCGGAGTTCACCAGGATCGCCTTCTGTCCTTGAACCACTAGGTTCCCATTCGGCAGGACGGCTGTTACTTCGGCGGTAACCGTGGTGGTGAGGGTCGTTCCGCGGCTGGTGGTTCCCTGCCCCTGGAGTGCCTGATTGTTGGAGGTGGTCGCCAGGTTTGACAGCGCCTTTACAGAATTCTTAGGGAGGAGGCCCGATGCAACACTCGCCGCGACACTCGAGGCCCGTGACGTTTTAGTTGCCCCGGTTGAAACCGCGGAGGAGTTTTCATTTACGACAATGGTCACGAGATCGTACGTTTGGCTCGCGCGAACGTCGCGAAAACCATCCGCCAGCCGTCCGCTGGAGGTGTAGAGCGACCCTGGCGAGGCGCCGGAAGACTGATGCGAGCGCTGGTTCACTTGCTGTACGTATTGATCGAGCGGAACCTGCTGCTCGGCCGAGGGCTTTTTGTTCGCCGCCACCAGCGGTACCGCTATCAATATTGCAACTCTGACATGCCACATATTAATCTCCGCCGGTTGGCCGGACCACGGCCTTTCCCTTCTCCTCGACTACGGCCCGAAAATTCCGGCCGCTCGCGGAATTATGCACCAGGATGGTATCGCCTTTTTTGCCAGATGATGCCGCAATACCGTCAAAAGAGAGAGTGGCTGGGCCATCGATCACTCTCACTTGAACTATGTCTCCCCGAACCACATCTTTAGGTTCTTCGAGCGCGCTAGCAGTAATTCTCTGGCCGGCGCGGATAATGCGGCGAGCAACTTTGCTGACAATTTCGGCGGAAGAATCAAGCAAGGGCCCGGAGAATGGAAATTCGTGTACGGTGGCGGCCTTAACCTCGACGTCGCGAACAACGGTTCCAGCTGGGATGTCTTCGGCAGCCAAGAATATGGGACGATCCACGGCAATCCTGACTTTGGCCCAAACTGCTACGCTGTGATGCTGGTCGTAAACCAGTTTGCCTCTCCAAATCACTGGAGAGTCGGGGGCATTCGGCGGTGGCTGGACGAGCGTCGAACGTTCGAATTCCAGCCGCCCTGGTGGCAGGGGCTGGCTACTGAATTCCTCAACCCCCAATTGTGCGTCCGGGATGCTCAAGGCCGCCTCCAGCGCGGCTTGCATTTCGGCTGAAGTAATGGCACGCAGCGCGCGCGCGACGCACACGTCCGGGACGTCAGTGAGGGTCACGCCATGGCGGATGGCAATCAGAGTCAGCTCTCGCCCCGAGACCACGCGTTCAGTTCCGGGGATGGGTGCGTATCCTACGGGAGTGTTCGGATCTAATTCCTGAAGAAGCGGCACGGCATCGAGAAGATCGCGGACGACGATTCTATCAGACGAAACCTGCACACAAGCGCCGGGCATGGCCGCGGCAGCCAATATCAGGCCGAGTATCAGTCTCATGGCGTTACGATGTTGTTGACTTGTTGATACATCTGGTTGGCCGCCGTGACGACTTTCGAGTTGGCCTCATAGGCGCGCTGGCTAACGATCATGTTGATGAATTCTTCCACCACGCTGACGTTGGACCCTTCAACGTAACCTTGCATCAACGGGCCCAGGCCTTCCTGCCCGCCTGGATTGCCAACCGTGGGATCGCCAGACGCATCGGTCTGCGAAAACAGGTTTCCCCCGATACTATTCAAGCCGGCGGGATTGGCAAAGTTGGCAAGCTGAATCTGACCTGCCACCTGGGATGCGGTCTGACCGGGTTGCGTGTAACTGACCGTACCATCTGCAGCGATGGTGACGGTCTGTGATTGCGCCGGAATGGTAATCTGCGGCTCGATGGGATTACCGCTCGATGTTACAACGTTGCCATTGGCGTCCAGTTGAAAGCCTCCGTCTCGCGTGTAGGCAATCGACCCGCTTGGCAGCCGAACCTGAAAGAAGCCTTTGCCCTGAATGACAAGATCGAGCGGGTTGTCGGTTTCCGTGAAATTCCCCTGCGTCATGATAATCTCGTTCGAGGCAGGACGCGTTCCCAGTCCGATTTGCAGGCCGCTGGGCACGATGGTTTGCGAACCTGCAGCCGCGCCAGGCTGCACGAAGTTCTGATAAAGCAGGTCCTGGAACTGGACACGCCGCATCTTGAAGCCGTTGGTATTCGCGTTCGCCAAGTTGTTGGCAATGTTGTCGACGTTCAATTGCTGGGCGGACATTCCGCTGGCTGCGCTGTAAAGTGCTCGAATCACTGTTTATCTCTCCGTTTCCTTATCATGAGGTAACCTTGGCCACATCCGTCACCACTTCCCGATTCATTTCATTTCCAATTGCCAGGGCTTTCTGCAACGATTCGAACTGTCGCATGACGCTCACCAGTCGAACAGCGGACTCCGCTGGCTGCGAATTGGCCCCTTCGACCTTGCCCTGCTGGATCTGGGCGCTGCTCGCCGGTGCCGGCCGGGCCGTGGAAACATCGATCCGGAAATAGTTGTTGCCTTGTTTCGCCAGCGCTGCCGGGTCCTGGAAATCGACGACCGAGATCTGAGAGATGTCCTGGCCATCTTGTCGAACCATTCCGTCGGGGCGTATGTCGACGGGCTTGGAGCTATCCACTTGAATTGGTTTTCCGTCCTGTCCCTGAAGCGGATACCCTTCCATGGTTTGGAGTTGACCCTGCGTAGACAATTGAAAACTTCCGTCTCTCGTGTAGACCGGCCCGGAAGGTGCACTTGCGACGAAGAAGCCCTTGCCGCTAAGAGCAAGATCGAGTTGATTCCCTGTAGCGGTCATCGAACCTTGGGTAAAGTCGGTCCATTGACGCTCTATCACTGGCTGAACGGTGGGAGTAGTCCCGGCTGGCGAATCGGTTGTCTCCTGGGAAAGATACAAGCTGAAAGATTCACGATCAGTTTTGAAGCCCGGAGACGAAGCATTCGCAATATTGTTGGCCAGCATATCCAGGCTTTCGATTCGGGCCCGAATTCCACTGGCTGCCGCACTGGTAAGAGTATCCATGGCGAACTTTTCGTCTGATTGAAATGCAAGTCAGTGGCCGAAGCGAAGTGCTTTCAGATTCACGCCAAATCAACCGATGAGTGCGTTGTAGGACCGGTTTGGCGCGACAAGAATGTGTCATAGCGGGATTTGTGCCAATTCTGTATCAGCGCGAAAGCGTCTATGTGTATGACGAGCGGCAGAAGCGGGATGGTGGTCAAGTTGCGTTATCCAGGGCGTGAATGTCGCCCCCGTCTTACAGGTTTCACGGCCGTCTCAAAGCACACCGAGCGCCGGCGCCGTTGCAGTCTTTGGTGCGCACGCGCCCGCTGGACAATTGGGAGCATTCTCATCTTTACTAGATGGGCTTGTCAACGAGAACGGAGAATCGCTCCTCGCTGGAATGAACCAGGAACAGCCAGTGGACCTGCCCAAATCGAATGCGGCTCCCGTTTCAGCGAAGGGGAAAGGCAAAGCTACAAAGAGCGAAGAGAATAACGACGTCGGTGGAAAAGAGAACGAACCAAAACCCAAGCCGGGGTTAGTTCAGGCAACCGAAGCGCCTCCGCCGCCCATCAGCAAGCCTCCGATCCTGTTCCGCTCGGCGACTTGGGAAACCTACTCTCAAAGTGCGGCGACTCCAAGCAGTGAGACCCCGGTAGATGTTGCGCCGGGAGGGCATGTCGAGACGGCAAGTATTTCAACTACCTCAAGCCCGAATGGAACCGCTTCCATTCCCACGGAAAATGAATCTGCTTCAACCGAGAGAATCGCGTTCGGCCTTCACTTGACTACTTCTAATCCCGAGACGAGCACGGCCACCCGGTCATCTACTCCGGAACCACAGACAATGCGCGAAGCAGCCCCGTTGCTTACTGGGGAAGCAAAAGAAGCACGCGACCCGGTGTTGAGCACTCAAGATAGCAGTAATCAAGCTGACCACTTAAGTGCGCCGCCTTTGTCATCTCTTACCGGCCGAGTATTGGATTTGAAACTCAACAACCCCTCACCGCAGAATGCGGAAGCCAATCGCCCATTGCCGCAAATTTCCGCGGTTCGCGTCACGGCTGATGCAAACCATGCCGCCTCAAGTGTCAGCACTCCGGCTAATAACGAAGCGAAGGTGCCCGATGCGCCTATGTCACCCCGCTCAGCTGACGACCGTCTCGATAACGCCACATCTTCAAGACCAGCGGCTGAAACTAGTTCGGCCAACGGATCGAGCCCGACTCCGGCGGCGAGTCGTCCGGTCTCTAGTGGTCACCTCACGGCATCTTCTGAATATGCAGTGAAGCGGTTAGGTTCCGATCGGAGTACGCCGCTCGGCGAACGACCGTCGCAGGGATCGAATAGTGATGGTAAGCCAGCTCCGGATCCTCGCGGCAACGCGACACCGGTTTCAATTCTTTCGGAATCCTTAGCACAGTCTCAGGCAGCAAATCTTCGGATGGTTGATATTCAAAACCTGCCCCAAGATGCCGCAAAGCAGCAAGTAGTTTCTGGGAACACCTCCGGGAGCACGCCTGCCGATCAGGGTGACGCAACGCCAGTTGGTACGCCGGCTCAAGCGCGGGTAATACCTCTCGGGGTGCAGCAACAGCAGAAACCGGCAGAGAAATCGGTCAATGACGGACCAGCGCCCAAAGTAACACCACCGCAAACTGGCGCAAAGCGGGACCTTCCCGAAGACAGCCGCAATGAAAGCCGTGACGGTGCGGATACCGAGGCTCAGGCGCAACCTACGCAAGTTTCGGGAGGGCCGGATACACGAACGGGAAGATCAGCCGTTGATCCATCCCGGGCGACGCCATCCCGGACAACGCCATCCCAATCGACACCATCCCAGGGGACGCTATCCGAGGCAAGCTCGTCCCAGGCCACACCAATCCAGGCAACAGCATCTGAGGCAAAAGCATCCGAGGCGCCAAAAGTCGTAAACGAACCTGAAATAAATGCGGCGCCGCAGGCACAACCTGCTAGACAGATCTCATTGAAGCTAACCGGCGATGACTCGAGCAAGGTAACTGTCGACCTCAGCGAAAGAGCAGGCAAAGTGCAAGTGTCGGTGCGAACCGCCGACCCGGAGCTGGCGAAATCGCTGCGGGGAGATCTGGGTGACTTGGTCGGGCGGCTAGAGGGCAAAGGATTCAAGACAGAAGCATGGGTCCCCACGGCTTCGCGGCATACGCCGGCCGCCACGCCTGAGCAATCGGGTTCCAGCAACAGCCAGGGTGGCGAGCGGCAGAGTGGCTCCGAGACGGACCAGCGGCAGGGGCGGCAGGGTCAGAACGGATCGAATCAGCGGCAACAAGCGCGTTGGAAGGCGCAACTAGAAGAAACGCTCTCCACAGAAGAAACGAGGACCAATAACGAATGATTACCAACGTCCAAACCACCCCGACCCCGCATGCGGTGTCGAGTTCGCAGTCCAGCTCGACTTCGGCCAGTTCGGTACTCTCTCCGTTGGCCAATGAGCAGACTTTTCTCCAACTGCTGGTCGCACAGCTTCAAAATCAGGATCCGACCCAGCCGCAAGATGGAATACAGTTCATTACTCAATTGGCCCAGTTCGCCTCGCTCGAGCAAGACGTACAGATGCGAACGGACCTGGACGCGATCAAAACTGACCTGACCCCAGCAACAACAACACCAGCGACACCGACCAAATAAGGAGACTTCATGTTTACATCATTTTCAACTGCTCTGTCCGCCTTGGCTGCGGACTCCACGGCCATCGACGTGGTTGGGAACAACCTGGCCAACCTGAATACGGTGGGCTACAAGACCAGCGTGGTCTCATTCCACGATCTGGTGACGCAATCCATGGGGGCTAACCTGGGCGATACCCAAGTCGGGTTTGGCGTTGGGACACCTCTCACCGAGCGGCAGTTCACCCAAGGTGCTATTCAAACCACGGGAGGAACCCTCGACGCCGCGATCCAGGGACTTGGATTCTTCGTCGTACAGGGCGCCAACAACACTACCGAGTACACCCGCGCCGGGAATTTTCAGGTAGACCAATCCGGGAACTTGACCACAGCGACCGGAGAACTAGTCCAAGGCTGGACCCAATTGGTCAACGGCCAGTTGAATACGAACGCCGCTCCTGGGAATATCACGATTCCAACCGGAACCGTACAACCGCCTACGCCCACCGGTAACATTTCTTTCGATCTCAATCTGAACGCCGCTGCGGTAAACGGGGCAGCCACGGCTACGTTTGCGACGTCGGTGACGGTCTACGACTCGCTCGGGAATTCTCACATCGTAACAGCCACCTTCACAAAAGATCCAGCCACACCGAACCAATGGGACTACAGCGTTTCGGTCCCGGATGCGGACATGCAAAATCCACCGTTTACTCCCCTCACTGGCACGCTCACGTTTAACCCCGACGGATCACTCTCTGCGACCACGGCAGCCCCACAGCCTTTGGTGATCTCAGGGCTGGCGGACAATGCCGCGGATATGTCTGTAAATTGGAATCTGTATAACGGCACCACCCCTCGGGTCACGCAATACGCTCAACCATCGTCGACTTCGGCGGTGGCGCAAGACGGATCGCCGGCCGCGCAATTGGTCCAGGTAGGTGTCGGTAACGGCGGCCAGATTCTGGCGCAGTATTCCAATGGGGAACAAACCGTGGTAGGCCAGATCGCCATGGCCACCGTCCGAAATCCTGACTCTCTGGTTGCGGCCGGAAGTAACAACTATGAACTTAGCGCCAACTCGGCACTTCCGGCGATTGGTGTACCCGGAACGGGCGGACGTGGATCGGTACAGGGAGGCGCGCTTGAATCCTCCACCGTGGATATCGCGACGGAATTCACGAATCTAATCGTTTATCAACGCGCCTATGAGGCCAATGCCAAGGTAGTGACGTCGGTCGACGAACTCAGCCAAGATACGATCCAATTGATCAAATAGTTTCCGATCCAGGTCATGAGTTCCCTCGAAGAGATCGCAGACTTCGCCGATGTACCGGTCGACGTGGAAGTGGAGTTGGGCCGGAGGACCATGACCATCGGCCAAATTCTGGAGTTAGGGCCGGACAGCGTGGTTCGTATGGCGCGGTCGGCGGGTGACAACATGGACATCCTGGTGGGAGGGTCGCTGATTGGCTACGGAGAAATCGTGATTATCGAGGACTCGGTGGGTGTTCGAATCACGGATTTCGGGTTGGAGGAGTGAGATTCAGGTATGGACATCGTTCGCCAATCGCTGGCCATCACGTTTGTCTTCGCGCTGCTCGCGACGGCAGTGTGGCTAATGCGAAAGAAAGGCAGTCTCCGCATAGGGTCGCGGAAATCGCAAGGAGCGTGCGGGGTGCTTGAGTCGCGCGGAAAACTGATTCTTAGCCAGCAGCATGTTATTCACGTGGTTCGTATCGGACAACAGGACCTGGTGCTGGCGTTGCATCCGGCCGGCGTCACGCTTCTGGCTGAGATTCCGGTAAAGGCTGAAGGCGAAACATGAAAATGATTCCGCTTGCAGTAGCCGCGTCGGGATTCTGGCTCGGGCCAGACTTGCTCGCGCAAAACCAGAACCCTCTTTCCGGGATTTCGCTGATCCAGTCCAAAGGCTCGGCATCCTTGAGCGCGCCGATGCAGATCATCGTGATGCTCACGTTCCTCACGATTCTGCCGGCGGTGATCATGTCGGTCACGCCGTTTCTCAGAATTACCGTGGTCCTGCATTTTCTGAGGCAGGCTTTGGGGACACAGGGAACGCCATCCAACCAGGTGCTGATCGGCCTGTCGCTATTCCTAACACTCCTGATCATGCAGCCGGTGGCGATGGACATGTATAGCAAGGGCTGGGAGCCTTTCGAGGGGGGACAGGTGACCTGGCAGCAAGCCTTCCAGGATGGCGCCGCGCCGCTGAAGACATTTCTATCGCGGTATGTGCGCGAAAAGGACGTCAAGCTGTTTCTGGACGTCTCGCATACCCCGCCGCCCAACCGTCCGTCGGATCTTGGGCTAACGGTGCTGGTGCCGGCCTACATACTTTCGGAGCTGAAGACCGGGTTTCAAATCGGTGCGGTTCTATATCTGCCGTTTTTGGTGATCGATCTGGTGGTCGCCTCCGTAACGCTGTCCATCGGAATGATGCAGTTGCCGCCGGTGATGCTATCGGCGCCATTGAAGATCCTTCTGTTTGTTCTAGTGGATGGCTGGAACCTGGTGGTGGGATCCCTGATCAAGAGCTTTTATTAAGGGTGATAAGGAGCTTTTACTAAAACATGACTTCTGCAATGGCGGTGGAACTCTTCCGTCATGCACTTTTAGAGACGTTCTGGTTAGCCCTGCCCATTCTCGCCATCGGATTCGTGGTGGGAATCACGGTCAGCCTGATACAGGTTCTGACGTCCATTCAGGACCCGAGCTTTGGAGCAGTACCGCGTCTGATTGCATTCTTGTTCGGACTGCTGCTGCTGCTGCCCTGGATGACGGCTAAGCTGATCTCCTACACCACGGTACTTCTCGGCGATTTCAGCCGTTATGCACGCTGACGTCACTTTCAGCCTGTCGACGGTGTACGGCTTTCTCCTGGTGCTGGCGCGAGTATCTGGCGTGATCTTGTTTGTACCCCTACCCGGAATTTCGGCAGGCCCGGACACCAGCCGCGTCGTGCTGGCGCTGGCGTTGACCATGACGCTATCGCCGGTCTGGCCGGCGCCGCTGCTGGACGGTCCGGTGCTGGGGCGTCTGCTGGGATGGATCGGTGCGGAGGCGGCATTCGGCTTGACGATAGGAGTGGCCGTCGCGTTTTTATTGGAAGGAGTCCAAATGGGAGCCCAGGTGATCGGATTGCAAGCCGGTTACTCCTACGCGTCGACGGTGAATCCCGATACACAGGCCGACACCACCACGCTGCAGCTTCTTTCCCAGCTCTTCGCCGGGAGCTTGTTTTTCGCATTGGGTTTCGATCACCAAGTGATTCGCATTATGGCAAAGAGCCTGGAATCGATACCGAGCGGAAGTTATGTTTTGAGCGGTTCGGCGGCAGAGGCGATCGTGCGGCTGGGCTCAGGGATTTTTTCGACCGGGCTGCAGCTGGCGCTTCCGGTTCTGGCTTTGATGCTTTTGCTGGACATCGCGTTTGGAGTGCTCGGGCGCCTGCACGCACAGCTGCAACTGATGTCGTTTTCCTTTGGGGTGAAGATGCTGGTGGGCATGGCATTTCTCAGCGGCGTGGTGAAATTCTACCCGGCCATTTTCGAAAAAGCGGGAGCTGCCACATTGGCTATCGCGCTGAGGCTGCTGACCCACTAAGATGGCGGAGCAGCGCAACGAAAAACCGACCAAACGCAGGCTGGACAAGGCCAGGCGGGAGGGCCAGTTCCCGTCGAGCCGTGAATTTCTGGCCGGACTGCAGTTCCTGTCGTTCGTGATACTGGCGGGCTTCGGAGGAGCGCATTTTTTTGAAAGGGCCTGCGAGCTGGAGCGCTACTTTCTGGCGGCGGCATTCCGCATTCAACTGACCCCGCATGAGGTGGTGAGCATCTACCGAACTACACTCGGTCACGTCTTCATGCCGCTGCTGTGGATGGGAGTGTGTCTGTCGTGCGTGTCGTTAGCGGGTCAACTGGGCAGCACGCGGTTAGGACTCGCCTTCGAGAAGCTGGCGCCCGATCTGAAGCGGCTGAGCCCGCTCCAAAAGATCAAGAATCTGCCGCCGCAAAACATGGCGTCGTTCTTTCAAGCGCTAGTGTTCCTGCCGTTAATTGCGTTGGCGGTGTACACAATTGCCAGGGACAATCTGCTCGCTTTCGCGGGATTATCCCGGGCGGGCATTTTACCGGCACTGCAGGTAATGGCAGCGGCCATCAAGGCTCTGCTGTGGAAAGCCGCTATTCTGTTCGTGGCCATCGGTTGCCTGGACTTTTTACGCGTCTATCGCCGGCACAACAAATCCTTGAAGATGAGCAAGCAGGAACTGCGCGACGAGTCGAAGGAAACCGAGGGCAATCCGCAGATGAAGGGCCGCATCCGGCGCATCCAACGCGACTTGGCGCGCCGGAACATGATGAAGGACATTTCGAAGGCTACCGCGGTAATCGTGAACCCGACGCATTACGCAGTCGCGATTCGCTACGAGATTGATAGCATGGCGGCGCCGATGGTGCTGGCAAAGGGCAGGAATTATCTGGCGCGGCGAATTCGTGAAATCGCGATGGACCACCAGATTCCGATCGTCGAAAACCAGCCGTTGGCACAGGCGCTATACAAGTCGGCGGAGGTTGGGCAGGAAATACCGGCCCACCTGTATCGAGCCGTCGCAGAGGTGCTGGCCTACATATTCAAACTCATGAACCCGAGGAGGACTTAGTGGCGGCTGCTGCACGAGCTCCAGTCAAAAAAGAACGGGCCAAGGCCCCTGCCAGCCCACCGGTGGTAACGCCCCAGACGGGTTTCATCGCGAACTGGCGCGAGTTCGTGGTCCCCATCGGCGTACTGGGCATTGTGATGGCGATGATCACGCCGCTGCCGCCGTTCCTGATGGACGTTCTGATCAGCGCCAACATCACGCTCTCGGTGATTGTGCTGCTGGTCTCGCTCTACATCACCAAACCGGTGGACTTCAGCGTGTTCCCAACCACCTTGTTGTTAATGACGTTGTTCCGCCTGGCCTTGAACATTTCCTCCGCGCGCCTGATTTTACTCTATGGAAACACGGGGACGTCGGCGGCGGGCGATGTGATCCAGGCGTTCGGGGCATTCGTCGTGGGGGGCAATTACATCATCGGCGTGGTGATCTTTCTAGTATTGATCGCCATCCAGTATGTGGTGATCAATCACGGCGCTGTCCGCATTTCCGAAGTAACCGCGCGCTTCACCCTGGATGCCATGCCGGGCAAGCAGATGTCGGTGGATTCCGATCTGAATGCAGGCCTGATCGATGAGAATGAGGCCCGCGCCAAGCGCAAGATGCTGGCTAGCGAAGCGGAGTTTTATGGGGCCATGGACGGTGCTTCGCGCTTCACGCAGCGGGACGCGGTGGCGTCCATTCTCATTACTTCCATCAACATCATTGCCGGTTTTCTAATCGGTGTACTGCAACACGGGATGGACTTGAAGCGCGCGCTCCAAACTTACACCATTCTCACCATCGGAGATGGCCTGGTGACAGTGATTCCGGCGCTAATGATTTCCATTTCCGGGGGCTTGATCATCACGCGTACCAGTTCGGAAACCAAACTGGGAGTCGACTTCCAAAAGCAAGTATTCAGCAACGCGCATCCCCTGCTGCTAGCTTCGGGGGTACTGATCGCGATGGCGGCCTTTCCGGGGCTGCCGAAGATTCCTTTCCTGGTATTGGGCGGCGGCGTGGGCGCGATAGCGTGGCGCATGCGGCAAAAAACTGCCACTGCCGAAAAGACAAAAGCGCCAGCCACCACGCCCGCGAAGGAAAGCCTGGAAGGTCTACTGAAGGTGGAACCGCTGTCGGTAGAAGTTGGGCTTGGCTTGGTGCAAATGGTGGAGGGCGGACAGAATTCGCCGCTGCTTCGAAGAATCGCGAGCATCCGCCGGCAATTGGCGACCGAGCTCGGGTATATTCTCCCGCCGGTGCGCGTGACCGATAACCTGACGCTAAAAGCACGGGAATACTTGTTTTCGCTGAAAGGCGTGGAGGTTGCGCGGTTCGAACTGATGCATGGGTGCGAGTTGGCTATTCATTCCGACGAGAAATCCGAGGCGATCGAAGGAATCCCGACGCGCGAGCCGGCGTTTGGAATTGCCGCGGTGTGGATTGCGCCAGAGAACGTGGAAAAGGCGCGTAAAGCGGGCTATACGATCGTCGACACGATCAGCATTCTCGGGACACACTTGGGTGAAGTTGTGCGGCGGCACGCGCACGAGTTGTTCTCGCGGCAGGACGCCAAGGCCGTGCTGGATCGGGTGGCGGAAGACAATCCGAGGTTGGTGGAAGATTTGGTTCCAAAATTGCTCACCCTGGCAGTGGTGCAGAAAGTCCTTCAGAACCTGCTGCGAGAGCGAGTGTCAATCCGTGATGCAGCCAGCATTCTCGAAGCGTTGGGAGAGGCAGCGCCGATCACCAAGAGTACCGTACTCCTCACGGAATACGTCCGGCAGGCGATCCGGCGGCAGGTGGTAAAACCGTTGCTGGATACGGCGGGTGATCTGACGGCGTATTTTCTGGACCCGGCAGTGGAACAGGCAATCGAATCGGCGGTGGAACACGCGGAGAATTCCAGCCACTTGAATCTTCCGCCCCAGCGAATTCGAGACATCCAGGAGCTAATCAAGAAGTGTTGCGGGCCGGTCGAAACGCCGGGGGTGCTTTTGACTAGCTCGGGTTCGCGCTACTTCGTGCGGCAAATCACAGAGAGTATCATCCCGAATCTGACGGTGCTATCCCACAATGAAATACCCCCCGGGAATAGGATTGTATCCCTGGGTGCGGTGAATTAGATTTGCGTGAATTAGGGAGAGCTCAGCTTCGGGGGAAGAACTAACAATCATGAGATTGAAATCATACTTCGCGGACACAATCGAGGAAGCCATCAGCCAGGCGCGGCGTGAGATGGGATCGGACGCGATGCTGGTGAATTCCAAGCGAAGCGGAACGGAGGCCCGGCATCTGGGGGCATACGAAGTGGTTTGCGCCGGGGAGATAGAAGCACGACCCGACGGGGAGGGACGAAAACGTTCGGCCCCGGAGGCGCCGCCGGTGGATCGTCTGTCGCAAGACGTGACGGAATTGAAGCAGCAGATGGAGCGGCTGGCGCTAACGTTGGCCCGATCGGGGAGCGGGATGGCCGGCATCGCGTCGGACCCCGAACTATCGAGAGTCTTCACTCAACTGACCGATGCCGATTTGTACGCCGATCTCGCGTATGAGGTCATCGGCAGATTGACTACTCCGGTGACTCCGGAAGCCCTCCGGCAAGAACTCGGGTCGCTGGTGAACATCGACGCGGAACTCGGTTGTCCGGGATCGAGGGCACGCATGGTGGCAGTGGTGGGGCCGCCTGGCGCAGGCAAAACCACGACGCTGGTCAAGCTGGCGCTACAGCACGGGATCACCGCGCGAAAGCGTTTGCAGATCCTGACGCTGGACACTTATCGGATCGCGGCCGCCGATGAGTTGCAATCCTATGCGGCGATTCTGGGGATCGGTTGCGAAGTATTGGAAACCACTGCGGCCTTGGCGCGGGCTCTCGAGGACCATCGTAATAAAGACCTGATCCTGATCGATACTCCAGGACTCGCGCACGCCGAAATGGACGGGTTCGAAGAGTTGGCTCATTTCCTTTCCAGCTATCCTGGCATGGACACCCACCTGGTGCTTCCGGCTTCGATGCGAACCACCGATTTGAGACGGACGGCGCAGCGGTACGAGACGTTCGAGCCAAGCAAACTGCTTTTTACCCGGCTGGATGAAACCGAAACCTTTGGCCCCATCCTGAGCCAGAGCGTGCGCATGGGGAAACCAGTCTCCTACCTGTCAAGAGGCCAGCGCATCCCAGAGGACCTGGAGGCAGCCACGCTGGACGTGATCCTCGACATGGTTTTGAAGGCGGTACCCGGTGAACAATCCAGGTTCGGAAGGGCGGCGGCATGAGAGCGCAAGGCACAGCGAAGGAACTCAGCAGCGGTTTAAAGAAATATCAGGCGCAGGACAGCGCGGCGGAAGAGCGGGAACGCTTGATTCTCGAGCATCTATCCCAGGTCCGTTTAATCGCCCGGCGGATTCACGAGAGGCTGCCGGAAAGCGTAAACCTGGACGACCTGATATCAACGGGCACCATAGGATTAATCGCGGCGATCGACCGGTTCGATCCCCGGCACAACGTAAAACTCAAAACCTACGCGGAATACAAAATACGAGGCGCGATCCTGGACAGCTTGCGAGGCCTGGATTGGGCGCCGCGACAGCAGCGCAAGCGTTCCAAGCAGATTGAAATGGCAATTTCGGCTGCCGAACAGCGGCTGCATCGTGGGCCCACGGAGGAAGAAATCGCTCAGCAGCTGAAGCTCACGCTGGAGGAGTATCACGAATGGCTGGTGGACATTCGGGGTGTCAACCTGGGGAGCCTGGAAGCCGCTTCACCGGATGACGCGGGCCGTAGCCTACTGAAATACATTTCCGACGATGAAGAGAACTGGCCTTCGCATCTGCTGGAGAGATCGGAACTGCAAAGACTGCTCGCCGAAGCCATCGAAAAGATGCCGCCCACCGAGCGCACCGTGATCAGCCTGTACTATCACGAAGAGCTGACTCTGCGTGAGATTTCGAAGGTTGTAAATCTGCATGAATCCCGGGTGTCGCAGCTGAAATCCCAAGCGATTCTCCGTTTGCGCACCTACATGCAAAAACGCTGGCCGATGGAGAAAGGCGCTTAGCCGTGGCGGACAAAAATGCGGCGCCAGTATGGCTGTCGGAGGAATTGGCGCGCCAGCTGACGAACGTCATGGAAGCCATGATGGGCGAGGCGCCGCTTGTCACCTTCGTACCGCACGAACTTTCCGCACCGGAACTGGAAGGCGGTGACGGCGCACTGTTGTGGTGGGAGCAACGGTTCAGCGTGAGCGGCGGCGCGTTGATGTGGGTGGGGGCCAAGCGTCAGAGCTGGGAAGAAATCGGGAACCGGATACTGAAGAGCGCCGGGGTAGATGATGGCGACTCCGATAGCATACGAAGTACGTATCTCGAGATTGTAGGGCAGGCCCTATCGGGCATCGCGAGCGCCCTTGCCAGCCGAGCCCGCGCGGACGTTGCGTGCACGGACGGCCATGAGGCTGTGCCGCCGGGTTCCGGCGGCGGAACGAGTTGCTCGTTTGAGATCGGCGTTGGGGATCAGACGTTTCCGATTATTGGTGTGTTCAGCAAGACGCTGATGGATTTGCCCGATAGCGCAGCGCAGGCCGATACGCCGAAGCGAGTTGATCCTCCCGCGAAGCCGGCCCCCGGAGCAACCAAACCCACCGCAATCGACCTGCTGCTGGATGTTGAACTGCCGGTGAGCGTGTCTTTTGGACGGGCCCAACTTCCGTTGAAAGACGTAATCAAACTGACCACGGGGTCCATTGTGGAATTGAACCGCGCC
>PMOK01000122.1:16584-36067 GCA_003162425.1 Bryobacterales bacterium
GTGAGGATCCGCCAAGTGATCAGCCGCCAGGAGCGGCTCAGAACATTATACTGAGGCCAAGCCATGCTCGAACGATCTCTTATCCTAGCTGGTTCCTATGCGTTCCAGGCGGCAGGCGCAATCGTATGCCTGCTGGTGTTTCTAGCGCTCAAAAGAGAGCTGCACGAATTGCGTTCGCGGATAACCAGGTTGGATTTCACGCTCCGGCTGGACGCGATGAACGATCGGTTGCATGAGGCCGAGGAGCGCGCCAGCATACCAGCGGCTCCAATGCCGGCGAGGCGGAGCGTGAATCTCAGCAGACGCAGCCAGGTGATCCGCCTATCGCGGCGGGGTGAGCCTGTTGAGACGATTGCGGCCACGTTGGGCCTTCCCCGCCGTGAAGTGGAGTTGCTGCTGAAAGTGCACCAGGCGGCGGCCGCGAGTGTTGGTGGGTCTACATCCTGACGTCGTGCACCGCCCGGGTGCGCGGGGCGATTCTTTCGGAATGGTCCTCAATAGTAACGGTCAAACTGGTCTCGTGGCGATCGCGCATTAGTTCGACCGGGAATGACTTCTTGGAACTCGCTGAGTGAATGGCGCTCACCAGTTCGTTCGGCGTGGTTACCGTGGATCCGTCCACCTTGGTAATGACATCACCGGCTTTAATACCAGCTTTCTCGGCGGCTGTGTCCTTCGCGACGGAGCGAACCAGCACTCCGTCCTTGACGCCGAAGTACGCCGCCAGTTGCGACCCGAGTGACTCCGCTTCAACGCCCAGCACGGGGCTGCGCCAGGTGGTAAAGATCTGCGGCATGTCGGGAAGGTGCATCTCTGGCATGTTCATTTCAAAGTTCGGCATGACAGTGGCCAGATTCTTGAGCTTACGCGTTTGCACCGTGGCAGCGACGGTCTGGGTGACACCGTTGCGGCTGATGAGCAGCTTGACCTCGCGGGCGGGCGGAGTCTCGCGGACCAGCCGGCCGAACTGCTCCATGCCTTCCACACGCTGGCCGTTGTATTCAAGAACAACGTCTCCGGATTTTAAGCCTGCTTTTTCCGCGGGACTGCCGTCTTCCACGCGCGTGATTTCGACGCCGTACGCTTCCTTGAGCTTCAGCTCGCGCGCGCGGTCGCTCGCGATCTCGCAAAGATTCACACCCAGGTAAGTTCCACCCGAGAGTAGGCCGGCCGAGCCGTTGCGGAACTCGAAAATCTGCGGGGTTCCGGAATCGGGAGGCGCGAGCTGAACCAACTCAATCTGCTGAGCGCCAAGCGTGGCCGCAAACAAGAACGCCGACGAAATAAATCTGTACATACGAATCACCTCAAAAGTCTACTTCTCGCGGCGCAGATAAATTGTGCCGCCGTTCACGTTGATACGCAAAACCGGACCGCCCCCGTTCAGAGCGCCCTCGGCCAGCACGGGGCTTGCGCCGGGCAGGCTACCCGCCTTGACGCGAATCTCCTTGAAATCGGAAATAATCCTGCCTGTCGCGCCGCCCGAATCGTTCCTGGCTAAAACCGTCAACGGTACATTGGACGCAATGAACACGGTGATGTCACCAGCGTTTGTGCTCAGCATGGAATCCTGTATCCGATTTCCAGAAAGCAATTCGGCCATTATGCTTCCCGCGGCAGTGGAAGCGCGCAGAGCGCCCCACACATTGCGGAGCCGGATGGTACCGGAGGCGGATTCGCAACGAACGCCGTTAGCGGCATTCACCTGAATGGCGCCGGCTGAACTTTCGGCAGTCACGGCCCCGTCAGCTTGCTGGACTTCGATCAAACCAGCCGCAGTGCGGGCAAAGACGGTGCTCGACGCACGGTCGATCCGAATGTTGCCGCCGGCCGTGGCGGCGTGCACCGGGCCCACGGCCTGATGAACGAAGACCTCGCCGCCGGCCGTATCCAGCCAGGATTCACCACCCGCGCTCTGCACGCGAATGACGCCGGCGCCGGAATAACATCGAACGGTCCCGCCTACTTCGCCCACCTGGATATCTCCGCCGCCGGTTCGGACTTCGGCTTTTCCCTTGATGCGGTCCACCAGCATGCGTCCGCCGGCCGAGCGCGCCTGAAGTTCGCCGTCAAGATCCATGGCTTGCACATTACCGCCGCGCGTTTCTACCCATACCTGTTGCAACGAGCGAGGCACGGTGACAGATAACTCGGGGCCCTCCGAGATATTGGCGGGAGGCGTGACGGTCAAGCGTAGCCAACCACTCTGGGTCCGGGATCTCACATCGAATTCGTGCAGCAGCGCTTCAGCTTCCCGCTCACTGCCCGCACGAACCCGGAGCTTGAGTTTGTAGGTGACTTTTTCGCCGCTATCACCCTGCAACACCACGTTGCCGACGGTATCCAGACGAAAGCGTTCCAGAGGAGACGCAGTAGCGGCGCCGTTGATGGTCTCCACCCAGTACCGCCCTTCGCGGGTGATCTGGGCCGACGCGCAGGACGGCAGAGCTGCGACAAAAACGATCGAAATGAAAACGAACTGCTTCATGGGTATCTAAGTATGGATCCTTAATATGTCTCCGCCGATGCGTTCATGTCATGCAGCGCCCTCTGGCAGCGCATCCGGATATATCCGTTCTGTTCTTTTCCCATTACCTCTTGGAAAACGCCCATCATGGAATCGGCGTGGTGCTGGATCAGCAAGTCGATCACCTGCGTGCGAACTCCGGGGCAATCGTCCTTCAGCAGAACTTTTGCGAGCGTCTTTCTTGTTTCCGGATCGTCAGCAAAGTCTTTCAAGCCGTCCAGCGCCTTGAGCCGGACGCCGGCGTTCGAATCATGCTGCACGACATCTAGCAGTGCGCTTCGCACTTCGGCCGACTGCGGCTGGTTCTTCAGCAGGTTGACAGATTCCACGCGCAGGCCGGCGTCTGAAGGATCTTTGGCGGCCGTGAGCAGCAAGCGTTGAATGGACTGATCTTCGAGGGTGCCGGAGAGAGTACGCTGCGTGGTTTCGTCGACCACGATCTGCACCCTCCCGGAACCCATCGGCTCCACGTAACGGACGCGCGAGCTGCCGGGATCCACCAAGCCAGCCGAGTGGAACGACCCGAGGAACGAAGCGGGAGTAACGCGCGCGCCAAAGAATCCGATCGCGAGCATCGCGAGCGCGCCGATGGGCTGCATGATACCGGGCGCGAAGTGGAAGTTTATGGTGAAGCCCTGGCGGATTTTGTCCCAGAAGCTAGCTCGTTCAGGCGCGGCATGTTCCAGCCGCTGGCGAAGCTGAGCGCGGCAATCTGCCAGCAACTCCGCGCTTGGAACTATTTCAGCGGCGTCGAGCGATTTGAACAGAAGCTTCTCGCGCGCGAGCGCATCGCGGCAGGCGTCGCATTCGTCAACGTGCACTTCCAGCTGTTCTTCGTCCTCGAAGGAAAGTTCGCCGTAGAGGAACAGCGGCAACGTCTTTCTGGCATCATCACACTTCATACAAACGCTCCGGTTTCATACAAACTCTCCGGTCTCATACAAAATCTCCTAGGGCAGCGCGCATTTTCTGCGTGGCCCGGAAAAGGCAATTCTTGGCGGCTTCCTCAGAGGTGCCCAACATATCTCCAATGGCGCGGAGGCGCAGACCCTGATAATGTCTCATTTCGAAAACGGCCCGCTCGCGCGGCGTCAAACCGTCCAGAACCTGCCGGATTCTAGCCCGAAGCTGCAGGCTGAGAAGCTGGCGCTGCGGATTTCCGTGGGCTCGAGATTCTTCCACTGTATCCATGCGATCCAGAAATCCTTCACTGGTCTCCACCACCGTGTCTTCCTCACGCCGTACTCTGCGTTTCCGGAGTGCGTCCAGGCACAGATTAGTGACAATCCGGTACAGCCAAGTATGAAAGCTGCAGTCGAATCGAAATGTATGCAGGTTCTTGAACACCCGCAAAAACGCCTCCTGATAAATATCGTTGGCGTCCTCGGGCGACCGAAGCAGATTCATGGCCAACCGCAGGACGTTCTGATCGTACAGGCGCACCAATTGCTCGAAGGCGCGCTGATCGCCCCTTTGAGCTGCCCTAATCAGCTCCGGTTCGTCCATTCTAACGGCCGCCTGGGCCACTGTCGCCTGCAACACCTTGATAGACGAAGGATAAACAAAAACGTCACGGGGTAAGGGAGCGGGTTAGCCGGCCAATTCGACTTCAATTTTCTTGGCGGCCTGGTCGAGTTTCAGGATTCGGAAAGTGCGGATTTGTCCGGCGCGGACCGGCTCCGGCCCGCTGGATTTCACCGCCGCAGAGCCCTGCTTCCATTTGGCTGAAAGCATGGCGGTTAGTGACGAGAGATCGGCCGCGGGGGCAGGCTGAGGGGCGGCTGCGACTTCTTCGGCGCGCTCGGGTAGCCGGCACTCCGCGAAGACGCCTTCGCCCAACTCCACCTTGGCTTGCCCGCGGGTGGCTTCGACGATCCGTCCGGTGACCGTTTCGCCAGCCTGGTGCTCGCCGATATATTCGTCGGCGGTGGTGGGTTCCAATTGCTTGATTCCCAGTTTGATGCGGCGCCGTTCCTGATCAAGCTCAAGCACCACGGCGCGGACCTTCTGACCTGCCGCGAGGGCCTCGCGCGGATGGTTCAGGCGTTTCTCGCGCGTGATATCGGAAATGTGGATCATGCCCTCCAGGCCGTCGCCCAAAGTGACAAAGCAACCAAAGTTGGTGAGGCTCGAGACCGGGCCTTCCACGATGTTTCCGGGAGCGTACTTGCGCGCGGCCTCCTCCCATGGATCGCCCAAGGCTTGCTTGAGGCCGAGCGAAATGCGGCGCTCCGCGGCGTTAACACCCAGCACCAGCGCCTCCACGCTTTCCCCGGGCTTCAGCACGTCACTCGGCCGCTTGATCTTTTTCGACCAGGACATTTCAGAAATATGGATCAAGCCATCAAGGCCGGGCGCGAGCTCGATGAATGCGCCGAAATCGGTTAGCCGCGACACTTTGCCCTGCACGCGCTGGCCAACCTGAAAATTCTCGCTGGCGAGGGTCCAGGGGTCCGGCGTGAGTTGTTTCATGCCGAGCGAGATGCGGCGAGTCTCGGGGCTGATCTTGAGGATCTTGACTTCCACCGAGTCCCCCGGATTCACGAAGTCGGACGGTTTCGCGACGCGGTGCCAGGCCATGTCGGTGACATGCAGCAAACCGTCCAGGCCGCCGCCCAGATCGACGAAGGCGCCGAAATCGGTGACGCTGCGAACGGTGCCGCGTACTACCGCGCCTTCCGCCAGTTCAGCGAGCCGTTTTTGGCGCGCTTGTTTTTCTTCTTCTTCGAGGACAACCCGGCGGTCCACCACGACATCCTCGTCGGTGGTATCCAGCTTGATAATCTTGCACTGAATTTCCTGGCCAACCAGTTTTTCGACTTCGGCCTGGTCTTTCGCGCCGCTGCGCGAGGCGGGCAGAAACGCAGGGACGCCGACGTCGACGCGCAGCCCGCCCTTGACAAATTCGGTGACTACGCCGGCGATGGCACGCTGTTCGGCGAACGCTTTTTCGAGGGCGCTCCAGTCCTTGGGGCGCTCCACCTTGATGGTGGAGAGCGTATAGGAACCTTCACCATCGCTGCCGGTGATGCTTACCAGCAGCTTGTCGCCGACGTGAATGGAGAGCGCGCCGGCTTCGTCGCGGAACAGTTGGGTGGGAAGCATCCCATCGATTTTCCGGCCAATATCGACAAAGACAGCATCGGGCGTTATAGAAACCACCGTACCCTGGGTAGCTTGCCCGCGCGCGGGACCATGGTGCTGTTGTTCGAATTCAGAAAGAATTTCCGCGAACGAGTTATCGCCGGAGGGCGTGGCTTGATCGGAGGACGCGGCGACCTGGGCCGCGGGTGGTGCGGGGGATGTCAGATTTTCCATGAAGGACGCGCTTAGATCTATTTTGACACAGCCTTGCGGTGTGGGGCTGGTTGGCCATTAGTTCCCCAAACTGCTCAGTTTGCATGCTTGGTGGGGCGGTCCCCCTGGACCGCAGCCGACGCCCACGTCGGCTAGCCGAATTTCAATGATGCTGATTGCGTTCTCCAGGAGCGGGTCCGGGGGGACCCGCGCGGACCAGGGGGTCCGCCCCACAGTAACGTGCCTACGCTTCGAACATCCACTTGCCGCCGACCATGGTGCGTTGAACCGGGATGCCGATTAGTTTGAACGGATCTTCGCGTAGCGGGTCACGGCCGAGAACTACCAGGTCGGCGAGTTTCCCGGGTGTGATCGAGCCCTTCAGGTTTTCTTCGAAAGATGCGTAGGCGCCGTTCACGGTGCCCACTTGGAGGGCCTCTTGGATGGTAATCCGCTGCTTCGGGCCCCAAACATTTCCGTTCTTGTCGGTCCGCGTGACTTCCGATTGCAGCGCCATCATCGGATCGAAAGGGCTGGCGGTATAGTCGGACGCTTGCGTGGCGCGGACCCCCGCATCCAGAAAACTGCGCAGCGCGAACATGTGGTTTACGCGCTCGGGTCCATACACGCTCAGTTTCTCGCCGTGATAGTAGGCGTAAGAGGAAAACGGTGTCGGAATCGCCCCGATCGCCTTGATCCTTCGCACCAGATCGTCGTTGATGACGGTGCAATGCTCCAGCCGGAATCGGGGATCGTTGCGCGGCGTTTCGCGCTGCAGCCTTTCGTACACGCGTAGCGCCTGATCGATGGTTCCATCGCCATTGGCGTGGCTGGCTACCTGCCAACCGGCCAAATGCGCCTTGCGCGCCCAGGTGTACATCTCCTCCTCGCCCATGATCAGGATTCCGTAATCGTTCGGCCGGCCGACGTAGGGCTGCGATAATCTCGCGGTACGCTCGGAAATGGAACCGTCCAGCATGAGCTTCATAGCGCCTACACGAACCCACTCGTTCCCCAGACCGGTTCGAATTCCGGCTCGAATCATCTTGTCGATATGGGGCGCTCCGATCAGGCAATAGATGCGAGCGTGCAAATCGCCTGCTTCAAACGCATCCTGATAAGCCAGCAAATCGTCGGGATTTCCCAACGCGTCGTGGGCGGAGGTGACGCCGGCACGCACCAGCATTTGGGTGATCAACTTCACGCCGTCGCGCCGATCGGATCGAGTGGCCGTGCTTGGGATTTTGGATCTGAAGGCCGCGTTCCCGTTATCCATCACGCGGCCACTGAGTTTTCCGTCCCCGCCATGCTCGTACGCGCCACCGGCAGGATTCGGAGTCTGGTCGTTGATATCGGCCTTGTTCAGCGCGGCCGAATTCACGAAGGCAGTGTGGCCGCCGCGATGTTGGATGTACACGGGATTATTCGGCGCGGCCTCATCCAGATCCTGGCGATTAATGGGCCGGCCTTCGGCCATCTTGGTGTCGTCATACTTGAAACCCAGGACCCAATTTCCAGCGGGCGTTTGTGCGGCGCGTTTACGGATGGCGTCTTTGATAGCGGCGATGGAAGGCAGGTCCGTATCGACGGACTGGAGATGCTCGAGCCCGGACTGGGCCACATGCATGTGAGCGTCGATGAAACCAGGGAACACGGGAAACTTGCCGAGATCGATTCGTTTGGTGCGCGAGGTGGCGTAAGCGCTGATTTCGGCATTCGTGCCGACAGCTAGAAATCGGCTGTTTGCGATGGCGACGGCCTCGGCCTGGGGATTGGCCGGGTCCATGGTGTGAATCACACCGTTGAGCAGAATGAGGTCGGGCTCGGTGGACGAAGCAGAAAGGGCGGTGGCTCCGAGAAGGCCGACGAAGTCGCGACGCGAGAGGTGCATGATGTTCCCCACGATGTATTGTATGCGAGTCAAGATAAGATTACAGCGTGGAGCTACGTGGCGGCATCTTCCGGATCGTTCAACCGCAGGACATTCTCTGGGTAGTGCTATTCGGAGTCCTGGCGGCCTTCGGCCCGGACCAGAACCCGTACATGGTGACGTTCCTTTGCGCGCTGGGCCTTTTCCAGATTCTGGAGCCGAAGCTTCCGCTCAGCTCGTTGCCCGGAACGATACTCGCATATACGATAAAGCTCGTCCTGTGCTATCTGCTGATTGGACAAACGGATGGAATCATAAGCAGGTACTACTTTGTTTTGGTGCTGCCCGCTATTTCGGCAGCGACCAAAATGGGAATGTTCGGAACGATTGTCACGAGTGCCATCGCGTTCGGGGCGTATCTGTCGTTCTGGCTGCGCTTGCCGTCCGATCTGTACATCGAAGACAAGTCCGAGCTGGTCTCGCGCGGCGTCATCATGTTCTTGAGTGGCCTTTTGGCGCATCAGCTCGCGGAGGCTACCCGAGTCGAGTCGCGAAAATACCAGGATGCAGCGCAACGGCTCGCGGAGGCGAACCAGAATTTGCAAGAAGCAGAGGCGGCGGTCCGGCGGTCCGATCGGCTAGCAGCTCTGGGCCAGCTTTCGGCTGGCCTGGCGCACGAACTTCGCAATCCGCTCGGCACCATCAAGACCTCGGCGGAAATGCTGCTCAAGAACGTGCCAGCCGACAACGCCGTGGCTCGTGAAATGGCGGGTTTTATTTCGAGCGAAGTGGATAGAACGAACTCGCTGGTAACACGATTTCTCGACTTCGCCCGTCCGCTGGCCGTGCGGCTAGAGAAAACCGACCTTACACAGGTGATCGACCAGGCTGTCAGCGACGTGGAAAAACACCAGCCGCCCTTCGACGTGACGATTTATAAAAACTACTCGCCGGAGATCCCACCGTTCTTCCTGGACGGAGAACTGATGGAGAGAGTGATGTACAACCTGGTGCTGAACGCCGCGCAGGCGAGTCCACCGTCGGGGAGCATCACGGTGAAGACGCGTCAGATTGACGGTATGGTGGAAATCGCGGTGATCGATCGAGGGTCGGGCATTCAACCGAAACTGCTCGAGAACATTTTCAATCCGTTTTACACCACCAAGGCCGGCGGCGTGGGATTGGGTCTGGCCATCGTTTCGAAGATTGTCGACGAGCATGGGGGCAGCATATCGGTGGAGAGCGAGCCCGGTGAAGGCAGCGTGTTTCGGGTGTATCTGCCATTTCGGGAGTCATTGAAAGAGGAGTGATGAAGGCGACCATTTTAGTGGTGGAAGACGAGGAGAAACTGCGGCGCGTGGTGGAGCTGCAATTGAAAGGCGCCGGGTTTGAAGTGGAGCAGGCCGGCAACGTGGAGGATGCGATGCGTTTGGCGGACCGGGCCGACGTTATCCTCACCGATCTGCGGCTGCCCGGTGTGAGCGGCCTGGAACTGCTGGCGAACTTGCGGCGCCAGGATTCCCACACACCGGTGGTGGTGATGACAGCGTTCGGGAGCATCGAAACCGCGGTGGAAGCCATGAAAGCCGGCGCGGTGGATTTTCTTCCCAAGCCTTTTTCACTCGACCATTTGATGACCGTGGTGAACAAAGCGCTGGAGCTGAGAACGTTGCGCGATGAGAACCGCGAACTTCGCGCGGAGCTAAGCCAGCGTTATGAATTCGACAACATGGTGGGGCACAGCGAAGGAATGCGTGAGATTTTTAGCACTATCATGCGTGTTGCGCCCACGCGCGCCACGGTGCTGCTGTGCGGCGAGAGCGGTGTGGGCAAGGATATGATCGCGCGCGCCATTCATCATCATTCGCCCCGGGCGGATCGTCCGTTCGTGAAGATCAATTGCACAGCGCTGCCTGAGAATCTGATGGAGAGCGAGCTGTTCGGGTACGAAAAAGGCGCGTTTACAGGCGCCAATACATCGAAACCAGGAAAGTTCGAGCAAGCTGATACGGGAACGGTGTTTCTGGACGAGATCGGCGATGTGCCGGCGTCGGTGCAGGTGAAGCTGCTGCGCATTCTGCAAGAGCGCGAGTTCGAGCGCCTGGGCAGCAACAAGGTGAAGCACATTGACGTGAGGGTGCTGGCGGCTACCAATGTGGATCTGAGAGCGGCACTGGAGCAGGGCACATTTCGCGAAGACTTGTATTATCGATTGAATGTGCTGCCGATCAACATTCCGCCGCTGCGGGAACGCAAGGAAGATATTCCCTACCTGGCCGGATTTTTCGTGAAGAAGCTGGGGAAGGATTTGGGCAGCCCGGTGCAATCGATTTCAGACGCGGCGATCGAGCGCCTGCTGGGATATCATTGGCCGGGAAATGTGCGGGAGCTGGAAAATGTTCTCGAGCGCAGCATGGTGCTGGCGAATGGAGCGGTTCTGGAGGCTGGTGACGTGAAGCTGGACACCGCGCCAGCAGCGCGCTTCACAGTGGCCGATAATTTTCTGCCGGAGGGAACGACCCTGGATCAATACGAGCAGTCCATCATTCGAGAAGCATTGCGGCGTGCGAATGGAAACAAGAGCCAGGCGGCGCGCATGTTGGGGCTGACGCGGAATGCGCTGCGGTATCGGCTGTCGCAGATGGGGCTGGAGTCGTAAGAACGTCGAGATGAACACCGGGCCTTTTCGGCTGCTAGGGTACGCGGACGGCGGCGGGTATTGGGTCCTGAGGGATGCCGTCGTTCACGTTGACACCCACCAATATTCGAAAGCTGTCGGGAAATGGCGCGGCTGGCGGCGGCCATTTCAATTGGGAGAGAAATCGTTCGTCGGACGAAGCTTCCGCGGCCGCCTGCGTTCCCTGGCTGTGTTTTCCGTATAGAAATAACAGCCAGTGACCGGTAGAGGCATGCTTGCGCAGAGCGATGATGGCTCGATCGCGAATCAGTTCGCTGGTCTTCTGATCGAAAACAGTGGCGTAACGCTGTCCCACGTCCGTCTGGGACTGCTCCAGGCTCAAATCGTCTCCTAGCCGGCGCGTCCAGGCATTCACGCTCTTGCCGCCCAGCAGGATCAAGTTGTAGCGTTTGATGTCGTCGGCGTTGACCATGCGGCTCTGCTTGACGATAAGTGTTTGTTTCGCGGACTTGAACAGATTAGTAACCAAGTGCAACGCCACCGCCTCGCCCATTCCGGTGTATTCATCGGGACAAGGCGATCCATCGGATGCGATCATGCGTGGCGAGGTTCCATCGGCCGCGGGACGGCTGGGCTTGCACGCGCCAACATCGGGATTGCTCAACACGAGAAGCGTGGGCACGTCGGATTCCAGAAACCGAGTCCAAAAGCGCGAAAGCAGGGGAGTCAGGGCAGGGGCCGAACGCGCGGCCGCCATGGCCGAAGCACCCAGCAACTGGCGGCGCTCGCGATCGGTGAAAAACAGTGTCAAAATGCAAACTAGCGCCGTGACGCCAAGCATGATCCAGGAGGCCTTGAAGGACCGCGATTGTTTTTGCGGCTCCTGACTTTCGACTACCGTGAAACCCGGAACGTAGTGGCCGAGCGGAATGTCCAGGATGATCCGGCTTTCCTTGCCGTCGGTTTGATAATGCTCCCGCAGCCGGCGCCGGACTTCGCGTGCCTGAACGCGGACCAGAGAATCCTGGCTGGGATCGAAGGCCGGCCCTTTTCCGAAAGCCTCGGTTGCAATGAGGAACTCGTTAATCTCGTGAGCCCTGTTTTGGAAGTAATAGTCGCAGATCAGTTCCAGGAAGCGTTGCAGTTTAGGAGTGCGGCGGAACTGCGGGGACAGCAGGACACACCGGACTTCCGCTTTCCGTTCCTCAATGGATGGTGCGGTTACGGTAACACGAGTTCGCCGATCATCTCGTTGAGTTAACGGCGTTATTAACATCGCCCCTGGAGGCTTCCGCTCGATCCTTTATATTGGCAGCTAAGGCGCTGGATTGTCAACGAGGTCACTTAGCCAGGCTAAACTGGCTCACCGTGGTTAACCTTGACAGTGTTACAGGAAGGCCGCAAGCTTTGGGGAAACACAAGTGAGGAGGGACTATGAGGATCCTTCTAGTTGACGACGAGAGCAAGACTGCGGCGTACTTGCGCAAGGGTCTGGCCGAAAACGGGTTTGCGGTGGATGTGGCCAGTCAAGGGCAGAGCGGAATCGATTTAGCGCATAAGGCCGAGTACGATCTGATGGTGGTCAACACCATGTTGGTCAACCCGGTGGTTGTCAACGGTATGCAGGAGTGGCCCGTATTTTCCCAATTACGCCGTTCTGGGAAACATACTCCGGTGCTGTTCCTGGCGGCTGGCGGGCGTGCGGATGGTCCGGTGCGTGGGTTTTCAGATTTCCTCACTCGAATCCATTCGGCGCTAGGCTGGGGGAAGGACCAAGGGCTGGAGAGGCTCCGCATAGGGGATCTGGAAATCGACCTGATGCGGCAGAGGGCTGTCCGTGCAGGTCACCGCCTGGATTTGACGCACAAGGAATTCCTGCTGCTGTCTTTGCTGGCGCGCCGTGCGGGCGAAGTTCTTTCACGGACGTTCATCGCAGATCAAGTGTGGGATATCAATTTCGACAGCAATACGAATTTCGTGGATGTCCACATTCGAAGATTGCGGTCGAAGCTGGATGATCCGTTCGAGAAGAAGCTGATTCATACGGTACGCGGACGAGGGTACGTTCTGGAAGAGCGGCCGTAGGTCAGCAGCGCAATACAATACAATCTATGAAACGAATTTGGATTGGTGCGTCGATCGCGGCGCTTGCGGCAGCAGTGTGGGTGCTGGCGCAACCGGCCGGCGATCCTCTTATAGAAGGCTTCCGAATGGTGGAAGTTGCCTCGGCAGCGGACGCCATGGAGCAACTCTATGGACAACGCGCGTATATGTCGCACGAGATGCGTCCGGTGTTTAAGACGAAGTTCGCCGGACCCGCGGTGACCGTGCTTCTGAAAAAGGAGGAGCACAAAGAAGGCTCAGCGGCTTCTCAAGGCATGTTGGATGCAATTGACAACGCCAAGCCTGGATCGGTGTACGTGATGGTGCTGGACGATGGCGCAGACTTCGCCGGCATTGGAGGATTGATGGCCACCGCGATGAAGTACCGTGGATTCGCGGGCGCGGTGATTGATGCGTCCGTGCGCGATACGCCACAGATCCAGAAGCTGCAGTTCCCGGTGTTCAGCCGCGGTGTTGTTCCTTCCACTACCATCAACCATTACCGTTTTGTGGGAGCTAATGTTCCGGTGAAGTGCGCGGGGGCTTCGGTAAACGCTGGAGACATTGTGGTGGCCGACGAAGATGGTGTGGCGGTGGTTCCGCTGGCGCACGCGGCTGAGGTTTTAAAGAAAGCGCAGGAGCTGGATAATACCGAGCACGCGATGATCCCGTTCATTGAGAAATTCCGGTCGATCAAAGAGGCAGTCGCCAAGTTCGGTAGGATCTAGCGGCCCTGGCAAAACCGACGCAACAATCACCGAGTCTTTTCACGGGGATTGGAATTTTTTGGCTTTCTCGGGCTGCTTGAGATTGTCGTAGATGGTAACCAGATCCTGGCGCGCGGATTTTAGCCAACTTACCGATGGATTGGCCTGTTTGCTGACGATCTCATACCCGGCCAGGCTTTCGGGCTCGGCGTCGGCGTAGCGATGCTCGCGGACTAGCGTTCTCCCAAGCTTGATGTGCGCGATCCCCATGAACATGTGGCCGGAAGGAAGTGTTTCGGAATAGCGCCGAATCACTTCGCGGAAAAGTTGCTCGGCGCGGGCATAGTCTTTTTTTTCGATATACACGCTCGCCAGGTTCGACATGGCCAATCCGATGAGATAGTGCTTGTCATGGTAGAGAGTTCGGTAAATGTCGGCCATCCGGCTGAATCGCGCGATGGCTTCGTCGTAATTTCCACGGCGTAACGCAGCGCCTCCCAATTCGTTGAGCGCGGAGGCCACGCGGGGGTGGACGGGACCGTAGATGCGCTCCTGGATGACGAGGGTGCTCTCGAACAGCGCCACCGCCTCGTCATAATGACCCTGAAACATGAGCGCGCGGCCCAGTATGGTCTGGGTGGAGGCGGTCTCGGGATGATCCTTGCCGTACCAGGCTGCGGTGATAGCGAGCGCTTTCCGTTCCAGGCGCTCAGCTTCCGCGTAGTTTCCGCGATCGAATTGGCTGCTCCCCAAATTGATCAGTGCATTCGCTACCAGCGGATGATGTTCTCCGAATAACTGGCTGTAGATTGCGAGTGCGCGCCGGTTGAGAGCATCGGAATCGTCGTAATGACCGGCGTAGAAGTGCGCGTTGGCCAGCTCGGTTAGCGCCGCCGCGAGGTCGATGGGAGCGGTTCCGGCCGTGGAGCGAAGCCGCACCACTTCTTCCAGCATCGGGATGGCATGACTATAATCGCCGCGTCCGGCCAAAACCTTGCCCAACGCTAGCGTTCCTTTCGCGATATCGGGATGGCTGGGCGGAAGATTCCGTTTGCTCATGGCGAGTCCGTCGCGAACCCGGCGTTCGGCGTCATCCCACTGGGCTTGATCGACACGCAGAAGGCCCAACGCTACCAGGGTTTCAGCGACCTGGCGATTCTCGGGACCGAAGATCCGTTTGCGTTCCTCGAGCGATGAACGCAGCAAAGAATCCGCCTGATCGAATTTGCCCAGCTTCTGGTAAATGCTTCCCAGGGTGAGATAGAGCTCCGCTTGAATTTCCGGCTCCGCATCCAGGGTGCGCGCTTCTTGGACGCCACGGTCAACAAGCGTAACAACCCGCAGGCTGTCGGCTGGACCGGCTTCTTTATCGCCGCCTTCGAACAGGTTAGTCATGAAGCGTTGGACGCGCTGAGTGCGCCGAGCTTCGGCCAGGGCCACATTTCGCGCGATAGCAAGGCGCGCGGTGAAGAAGATGACCAGGCTGATTACAGCCGTGATGGCCAGGGCTGACGCGAAAACGGCGCGGCGATTTCGGCGGACGAACTTACCGAGCTTGTACCGCAGGTTGTCCGGCCGGGCTTCCAAGGGCTCGCTCTTCAGGAAATGATCGATGTCCCGAATCAGCGCTTCGACAGACCGGTAGCGGCGCTCGGGATCTTTGTGCATGGCGCTGAGGCACAGGACATCCAAGTCGGACCATTCGGAGCTGCTCGCGTGGCATGGCCCCGCGCCACTGGCTACCGCAGAGGGTTTTTCCGGGTCGCCGGCGATGACGATCGCCTCCGCTTCGCCCGGAGTTCGATTCGAAAGATCGAAGGGAAGGCGCCCGGCGAGCAGCTCATAGAGAATGACGCCCAGGGAATAAACATCGGTCTGGACTCCGGTTTGTTCCATGCGAATCTGCTCGGGCGCCGCGTAGGCGGGCGTCATGAGGCGGGAGCTGGTGCGCGTCTGATCGGCAGGCGCGTCCAGATCCTGAAGTTGCTTGGCGATGCCGAAGTCTAGCAGACGCACCGTTCCATCGTCCTTCACCAGGATGTTGGAGGGTTTCAAATCGCGATGAATGACAGCGTGCTGATGCGCGTATTGCACCGCCTCGCAAACCGTGCGAAGCAGCCCCAGACGCTCGCGGATCGAAGAATTGCGGTCGCGGCAGTAGTCGGTGAGCGGAACGCCGTCGACGTACTCCATGACGAACCAGGGCGTCCCGTCGCTAAGGGTGTCAGCGTCATAGAGGCGCGCTATGGAAGGATGATTCAACTGCGCGAGCATGCGCTGTTCACTGAGGAAGCGCTCGCGGCGGGCGGCCGATACCCAGGCATCGCGCAGAATCTTGATTGCCACCAGGTTGCCCAGGTCCTGGCGTTCGGCGAGGTATACCGTCCCCATGCCACCTTGGCCCAGTTCTCGCAGGATGCGGTAGGGGCCGAACTCATGGGGCGCGGGCGGCGGCGAATCCGGACGGTCCAGCAGATCGTGCGCGAGGTTGGCAACGTCGCGCTCCAGCAGAGAGCCGCTTTGTGCATCCTCAGCGAGCAACGCTTCCACCTCAGCGAGGAGAGCGGCGTCATCACGGCAGGCGGCCGTCAGAAACGGATGCTGTTCGGACGTGGGAAGATCCAGTGCCTGATGAAAGAGGCTCTGAACCCGCTCCCAACGCGTGCTGTCCATGTCTCAATGCGCCTGGCGAAGTTCTCGCGCCAGCCAGGCCTTGGCAGCTCGCCAGTCGCGAAGAATGGTGGCTTCCGATACCTCTAGCAGCGACGCGGTTTCGGCGACGTCCAAGCCGCCGAAGAAGCGGCTTTCCACCATCATGGCTTGCCGAGGATTCATACGGGCAAGCTCTTCAAGCGCGGTATCCAGGGCGAGCAACTCCTTGCCGCAGTCCGCGGTGGTATCGGTGGCTTCGTCGAAGGTGACGATTATGAATCCCCAGCCACCGCGTTTTTGAGAGTGGCGCCGGCGGGCCGCTTCCACGAGGACCTGGCGCATGGCACGGGCGGCGATCCGCTTGAAATGCAGTTGGGATGTTGTAGCGAAACGAGGGGAGCTGGCCAGCTTGAGCCACGCTTCGTTGACCAGCGTGGTGGGGCTAAGGGTGGCCGCCGGGTCTCTTCGCCTTACGGTTGAAGCTAGACGGCGGAGTTCGTCGTAAGTGACGCTGAACAGGTAGTCCAGCTCTTCACGTTCCGCCGGTATCGCGCCACGTTCGTCAGGCCCGAATCCATGAAAATTTCCAAGCGGCATGACAGTTTTGAACGCTCAATTACGCAATGCGCGATGAACGAATTCTAACAGCCGAGGAGCGTGCATGCAAGTTTTGAGAACGGTCCGAGTCTTGGCCGTGGTTGCGATCGCTTTGCCGGTGGTGGCCCAAAAAATGGCATGGGAAAGCCAGTTCCGGTCCAGTGGGGGTGGGGACCAGTGTACATCGGCCGCCGTGGACTCGACCGGGGTCTATGTTGCCGGGTTCTTGGGCACCGTAGGAGGTACGTTTCCGGGGCAAACCGGCAGCGGATCAGGGCCGGATTCGTTTGTCCGGAAGTACGACACGAGTGGCAATGAGTTATGGACACGCCAGTTCGGGACGGGAAAACCGGTCTTCGCATTTGCGTTGGCGGTAGGTGGAGACGGTGTTTACGTAGCGGGGCGAGGGAGCGGTACATTCCCGGGGCAGATGCAAAGTCTCAATGAACAAGCCTTCGTGATTAAATACGACACGAAAGGGAACCAACAATGGGTCCGCGAGTTCGGCGCCAGCGGGCCCGGCGGCCCCGGTGTTGAGGGTAAAGCCGTTGCCGCGGACTCGAGCGGTGTCTATGTGGTCGGCGTGGCTGACGGCGCGTTGCCGGGTCAAATGGGATTCGGAAATGGCGGGTGCCCATGTGGCTCCGCTTTTATCCGGAAGTATGACCCCAACGGCACGGAATTGTGGACGCACGAGTTTAGTGTGACCGGAAATGAAGGTTCCTACGGCGTGGCGGTGAATTCCACGGGTGTCTACATGGTGGGCGAGGCAGCGGGGATATTTCCCAACGCTCAAGTGGACAGCAGCGGCATCTTCAATTTCTGGGTGCGGAAATACGACGCCAATGACAATGAACAGTGGACCAGCCAGTTCGGTCCGGGCCAGCACATGCGCGCGGCGGCGGTGGACGGCACGGGCGTTTACGCGGTTGGCAATATGGGCGGCGGCGCCCTGCCGGGCCAAACATCCAGCGGTGGTTATGACGCCTTCGTTAAAAAATACGACCTGAATGGCAATCCGCTGTGGGCCCGTCAATTCGGCACGGGGGTATCCGATATTCCTTACGGAGCGGGGTCGGACGGGAGTGGGGTCTACTTGGTTGGAACTACTTTCGGGATTCTTCCCGGGCAGACCAGTTCCGGCAATTATGACTCCTATATCCGCAAGTACGATACCGGCGGGAATGAAATATGGACACTGCAATTCGGCACCAAATCGAGCGACCGAGCCAATGGCGTGGCGGCGAACTCGAGCGGCGTTTACATCGCGGGCAACACTGCAGATATGAACTTTGCGGCAAAGATCGGATTTGGCCCGGTGGTGTTTGACGGTGGCGTGGTGAATAACGCCAGCTTTGCTCCCAGTCCCGCGCCGGTGGCGCCGGGATCGATCGCGGCAGTCTTTGGGACTGGATTGAACGACGGTTCCACGGTGCTGTTTTCCAGTTTTGACAAAGACGGAAAGTTGGTGACGACGCTGGGCGGGGCCAGCGTGAGCATCAATGGCGTTCCAGCTCCCATGTTTTACTCGACACCGGGACAGCTTGGTTTCCAAGTTCCTTTCGAGCTGGCTACGTCCAGCTCGGCCACTTTGAAAGTGACCGTGGCGGGCCAGACAAGTGCTGAAATCACGCTGGCGATGGACGGCCTCGCGCCCGGTCTTTTCAGCACGAACCAGGAAGGGAAGGGCGCCGCAGCCGCGCTTCACAGCGATGGCGTGACGCCGGTGACTCCCGAGAAGCCGGCCAAGCCGAATGAAGTGATCGTGCTTTTCGGGACGGGGTTGGGGTTGTTGTCTCCCGCGCTGCCTACTGGAGAGGCGGCCAAGAACAATTCAACTTCTGTAGTCCCGACAATAACGATCGATGGGAATCCCGCTGACGTGCAGTTCTCCGGCGCGGCGCCGGGGTTTGTGGGATTGAACCAAGTGAATGTGAAGATTCCGGCGGGGACACGCTCGGCGACGGATATCCCGGTTGCGATCACGATTGGGGAGAAGCAGAGTAATACCGTGACGATCGCGGTGACGCAATGAAGGTACCGAACCGCGACCGTAAGGGAGTCGGTGCTCGTGCTTTTTTCGCGTCGATGATCTTCTGCGGCGTCGCACTGGCTGACCTGAGTGAAACCACGATTCTTCAGACCAATGGGACGCTGAACCTGGAGTCCGGCGCAGTTGCCAGTTCCGGCGGCGACATCCTTTGGGATGGAAGCACCATCGCCCCGCAGGCCAACGCGAAGGCGTTCAATATCGGTCTCCTTGGACTCACCAATTTCGCCGGCTTGTCACCGTCCTACTTTACGCAGCTCGCGGCGGCGGCCAAATCGGCTCCCATCCCCCCCGGCAAGCTGGTACCTGGAGACGCGTTTGTCGTGGTGACAAACGCCGGCCACACGGCAAAAGTTCTGGTATTGGCGAACAGCGGTGGCTTAATTACGCTTCAATTCACCGTTTTCGGAATATCCCCGCCGGCGGGCGTGCCCTTGATCACGCAGGTTGTCAACAATTCCAGTTATATTCCGCCGGGCTTCCCGAATTCCGGCATCGCGCCCAGCGGTGTGTTCGCCGTATTCGGGAGCGGCTTGGCCGACCCCGGCCCACCGGTCCCGCAGGCCAGTAAAGCGCCTGGCCTTCCACTCACGCTGAGCGGAACCAACCTCACCGTGGTCGTGAACGGCGTAACAACACATCCGGCGTTCTACTACGTCAGCCAGACCCAGCTCGCCGCCGTTCTGCCCACAGCCACTCCCGTGGGAACGGGGACACTCACGGTAACTTACCGAGGCAACACTAGCGCTCCGGTGCCTATTCAGGTTGTGCCAAACGCACTGGGCATCAACACTTACAGTAACGGAGTGGGCGTAGCCACGGACGCCAACACATATGCGCTGCTCAGTTACACTAACTCAGGCTCGCCGGGCCAGACCATTGTGCTGTGGGGAACGGGGCTGGGCGCCGACGCCGCAGACAGCGATACAACTTACACGGCAACACCACACAGTGTTCACACGCCGCTGCAGATCTATATCGGAGGAGTGCAGGCGAATATCCTTTATCAAGGCTCGTCAGGATATCCAGGGATAAATCAAAT
>PMOK01000171.1:0-26531 GCA_003162425.1 Bryobacterales bacterium
CGTTGAACTGTAATCGCTGACGCTAACAACAACGATATCCGCTTCTCGAACCGATTCCTCGACGCTCTGGGCTACGCTGAGACCGAGCCTTGACAAGACCTCCGTTTTCGCGCCCGTCCGGTTCCACACCGTCGTGGCAAATCCCTTATGGAACAGCACCGTCGCAAGAGCGGATCCCATGCGTCCGGCGCCGATAACCGTCACCTTGTAGTTCATGCCGCGGGCCGACCTTTCATCCACAATCTATTCCGGCGTTCACGCCCCGACACCCATTGTCGTGGCCGCTTGCCCTTCTCGAGAACCACAAGCGGGCTCATTTCCCCGGCTCCTGCTCCACCACACGCATGCAATCCGTGCCAGTGGCCGTGGAAAAGATCAAGCCTTCAACCAGGAATCATCAAGGCTATTGAGGTGTGATTCAGCGGGTTAGTCATGCTATCCTACGCTTTCAGTTTGGGACCGTCCCGCTTTGTCGCGTTCTCTCTACACTCATTCACACTAAGACCAATACATGAAGCTCACGTGGACCAAGACCGACGAGGCACCCGCACTCGCGTCGTACGCGCTGCTGCCCATCCTACGAGCGTACTTCAAGGGGACAGGGGTGGAGATCGAAACGGCTGACATCTCGCTCGGTGGACGTATTATCGCCAACTTCCCTGAGTGTCTTCGGAACGACCAGAAGATTCCCGACGAGTTGACCCGCCTGGGGAAGCTGGCGCAGACACCGGAGGCCAACATCATTAAGCTCCCCAACATCAGTGCCTCGATTCCGCAACTCCGGGAAGCGATTGCGGAACTCCGCGGAAAGGGCTACAACATACCCGACTATCCCGAGGAGCCGTCTACGGAAGAGGAGCGTGCGCTGCAGGCCCGCTTTGCCGTGGTCTTGGGCTCGGCGGTGAACCCCGTATTGCGCGAAGGCAATTCGGACCGTCGTGCTTCGAGGTCGGTGAAAGCGTTCGCGCAGAAGCATCCACACAAGATGATGAAAAACTGGCCGAAGTCCGGTTCCGTGACGCGTGTCGCCCACATGAGTGACAAGGACTTCTACGGCAGCGAGAACTCCACGACGGTCGGCGCCGCGACCAACGTGCGCATCGAATTCGTGGACTCAGCCGGCGCGGTGAAGGTTCTGAAGCAAAGCATCCCGCTGCTCGAGGGCGAAGTCATCGACTGCGCGGTGATGAACGTGGCCGCCCTGCGGAAATTCTATGCGGAGCAGATGGCCGCCGCCAAAGCTGACAAGGCTCTGTTGTCGCTGCATCTGAAGTGCACGATGATGAAGGTCTCCGATCCGATCATGTTCGGGCACTGTGTAGCGGTATATTTCGCCGATGCCCTGGAGAAGCACGCCGGCGCGATCCTAGAGATTGGCGCCAACGTCAACAACGGACTGGCAGACGTCCTCGACAAACTCGACCACCTTCCGGCCAAGAAGAAGGCCGAGATCGAGGCCGATATCGCAGCCTGTTACGACAAGGGCCCCGGTTTGGCGATGGTCGATTCGCGGGTAGGTAAGACCAACCTGCACGTTCCCAACGACGTGATCGTCGACGCATCGATGCCGGTCGTGATCCGAGACGGCGGCAAGATGTGGAACAGAGAGGACGGCCTCGAAGACACCGTAGCCATGATCCCGGACCGCTGCTACGCCACTATCTATCAAGTCGTCATCGAGGACTGCCAGAAACACGGACAGTTCGATCCGGCAACCATGGGCAGCGTGTCCAACGTCGGGCTCATGGCGCAGAAGGCCGAAGAGTACGGTTCGCACGACAAGACGTTTGCCGCGCCCGGCAACGGCACGATTCGCATCGTTGATGCCGGCGGCAGGACACTGCTCGAACAGAGTGTCGAGCGCGGCGATATCTTCCGCGCCTGCCAGACGAAAGACGAGGCCATCCGCGATTGGGTAAAGTTGGCTGTGACACGCGCGCGGGTAACCGGCGCACCCGCGGTGTTCTGGCTCGACCCGGATCGTGGCCACGATGCGCAAATCATTCAGAAGGTGAATGCCTACTTACCGGAACAAGACCTCTCGGAACTGGAAATCAAGATCATGAAGCCGGTCGACGCAATGAAATTCTCGCTAGAGCGAATTCGCCGCGGCGAGGACACCATCTCCGTTACGGGGAACGCGCTTCGTGACTATCTCACCGACCTGTTCCCGATTTTCGAGTTGGGGACAAGCGCCCGCATGCTCTCGATCGTGCCGCTGCTCAGAGGCGGCGGATTGTTCGAAACCGGGGCCGGCGGTTCGGCACCCAAGCACGTGCAGCAGTTTGTTAAAGAAGGTCATTTGCGCTGGGACTCGCTCGGTGAATACTGTGCGCTGGTGCCCTCGCTGGAGCTGATGGGGACAAAAACCGGCAACCCGCGCGCGGCGCTGCTTTCGAAAACGCTGGACCAGGCCATCGGCCGCTACCTCGAAGACGCCCGCGAGCCTTCGCGCAAGGTGAACGAGATCGACAACCGCGGCTCGACGTACTATCTCGCGTTGGCGTGGGCAAAGGCATTCGCCGACCAGGACGAGGACGGGGAGTTGAAGCAACGCTTCACTCCTGTAGCCACCGCGCTGGCGGCGAACGCGGGCAAGATTACTCAGGAGTTGATGGTGGCGCAGGGCAAGCCAGTGGACATCGGGGGGTATTATTTCCCGGACGACGCTAAGTGCGCCGCAGCGATGCGGCCCAGCGTTACGCTGAACGCAATCATAGACGGAATGTAGTGGCTTTTGCGCGTCCGTGCCGGCGCGCGACGTTAATGGTTTAAGCCGCACGTCCTTTCATTCGAATGGGGTAAGGGCGCACGCATGCGAGATCTACTTTTGGAGATCCGAATTTCACGGGGCGAGCCTTGGCGGAACATCGCTACCGGTGTATGGCCTGCTGGTGGCAGCCTTATACTGGGGCAGCCAACCGAGCACTTACCGCCTGAACTCATTACGGCTCTAAATCGCCATCAAGGTGAGTTCGGACCGACAGTTGGAACTTGGAACTACACCGTCGGTGATGCCAATTACCAGGTGGCGTTCTCGCACTATGACTCGAATGAAATCAACTGAGGGAGAATCTCGCAACGGGTTTAGGACAGGCGACTGCGACCAGCGTGGTTCCCGATGAATAGGCACCGCTAATGGTGGCCATCAGGCATTAGCTTCGCCCGCGCGGAAAGTTCCCACATGCAGGCGGGTAGCTTACTAACTTCCGAGTTCGCCGTGATCCAGGAGCTATGTGCGTTCTGATGATCAGCTACACTTAGCTGAATCAAGAACATGCCACTTTCCGCAGGCGACAAACTCGGGCACTACGAAATCCGTGCGCCCCTCGGCGCCGGGCGCCACCGCTGCGCTCACAGGGACCCGCTATGTCGCCGTGCACGGCCTTGTATCGCCTGCTACCGTGAGCTTTACTACGGGCGAAAGGAACGATGACGAACTCAAGGCGGGAGAGATTTCGATTCATAGCGACCTGCTGTTGCATGGTTCGGAACCAAACCAGTCCAAGAGGCGGCGCTACGGTCTGACGCTGCGTTATTGTCCAACGAGCGTACGAGCGGAACTGGGATGGAACGCAAAAGGCGTGGTCGCTAGCGGAAAGGACGAGTCCGGTCATTGGGCGAATCCGCGGCGTCCCGAGTGCGACTGATCGTTTGGTTCTTCGCCTCCCGCACTCAGCTCGGTTTCTTGACTTCAGTTTCCTTGAGTGTCGCGTTAAACCGCGCCTGCAATGCCATCCCGACCAAGGTTGCGATCAGGATCGCGGGGTAGAGTTGCCCGATGAGGGCTTCTGCCGTGGCCAGCGATCGCGCCACACGATGGACCGGATACGCGTCCCCGTAGGAGACGGTCGTAAGGGTTTCAAAGCTGAAATAGATCAAACGGCCCGGTTCGCCGGTGGAAACTCCCACGGCGAGCGGGGTCTGGAAGTGGATGGCGTCTGGAATCATTTCCAGGAGCAGTTTGTACACGAACGCCCAAGTCACGCCGATTAACAGGTAGGCGGCAATGCCGCCCATGACCCGGTGCACGGAAACGGGGCCGGGAAGGAGGAACGTCTGCTTCAGAGTCATGACCACGAGTATGGCCATGCAAACCACCTTGAGGGCAGTGTCCCAGCCCTTGGGGCTGAACGAGGGGTTGAATTCGACGATCAGGTCCGCCGTGAATTCCAGAATTGTGAGCGCAATGATGAGAGACATCAGCATCCGCTTCTCGACGGTCGCAATTGCGCCGGAGAAGAGCATGAGCGCGAAAATGAGGTCTATTGCAATTCGTCCAGGGCGCGATTCGCCGACCATCGGAACGAAAATAGTCGTGAGCACCAGAAATGCGAGGAAGAAGCTCAGATGTCGATCCTCACGCCAGAAACCGGGCAACTGCCGCTCTATCTCAGCCATGTAATTGTCTCCTTCGGCATGTCATCCGGCCCGCTGACTGTGTTCGTCGTGCAGTTTACCAGACCGAGGTGAAGACGCTGGGATGGCTTTCGAGCAGTCGCGCACATTGGGAAGAACGAAGCCTGCATGGTCGAAGAACGGTCGAGTCATGAAGCTATGCGGTGACGACGACAGCAAACGGGGCTGTACAACGCGTTCCCTACAGAAGCCTGGTACTTAAATAGGATGCATGGCTCTGAATCTTTCGGATCGCCCTCACGATGTCATCCATGTCCCGATTAGTTCCGAGCAGCATGGTCTGACCAAACCAAACTGCTTGCTCGCACAGCTTATCGTTGACCGGGCAAAGATTGCGCTCCCGGCTCGCTTTCAATTCGGCTGAGGAATAAATGCGCTGGTAAGCTCTGGACTGTAATGTGTTCTCTAGAAACGCTTCTTTGTTGAGTGGCGTGTAACCGCTGGAGCATGGAATCCCTTCGGCCTGCAGAGCCCTCAAGAACTGCGCTCGCTTGAGTCCCGAGAAATGTTCGCTATCATAGCGGAACATATACAAGTGATAGGCATTCCGGGTGGTCCCGGCGTACATGCGCGCGGGAGAGATTCCCGAAATCTGCTCCAATTGCTTGGTCAAGTATTGTGCGTTGTTCTCCCGAACCGCGGCCTGGTCGGCCAAACGGGTCAACTGCGTGGAAAGCAGCGCGGCTTGAAACTCAGTGATCCGGTGATTTGAACCGTTTCGCACGTACCCGGATACTGCTCCGGTGCCCCTTCCGTTATTGTGAAAGCTAATCGCTCGTTCCATCAGGACTGTGTCACTGGTGACAATAGCTCCACCCTCCCCGCTATTGAGGTTCTTCGAAGCCTGAAAGCTGAAGCAGCCAGCTTGACCCAGCCCGCCAACTTTTCGGCCCTTCCATTCCGCGAGATGCGCCTGACACGCGTCTTCAACCACGGCAATGCCGCGCTTTGCGGCGACAGCCAGGATGGTATCCAGATCAGCAGTCGATCCTCCAAGGTGCACAGGAAGGATCGCGCGTGTATTGGACGTGATGGCCGCCTCAATCTTAGTCGCGTCTATTTGGAACGTCTCTATGTCAGAATCCACGAAGACAGGAAGCGCATGTTGCAACAGAACTGGATTAATCGTCGCGACAAACGTATATGGAGGGACAATCACTTCGTCGCCAGGCCCAATATCCAAAGCGTTGATCGTGGTAAATAGAGCGGTGGTGCCGCACGAGGTGGCCAAGCAGTGCGCTACTCCGAGCGTTCGGGCCCAAGCCCTCTCAAATTCCGTCGCGTGGCTACCATCGAGCCGGCACCATTTCCCTTCGCGAAGCACGTTCATCCAGCTTTGCTCGTCGTTGGCCGCGATCTGCGGCCAGGAGGTGAAGGGCGTAGATCGCGAAGGCTTCCCGCCCAGGATTGCTGGAGTCTCCGAGACGGCTACGGCTGGAGCCGCGCTCAATCCAACCAGGGCCGAGCCGACGGCCAGGGACCTCTGAAAGTCGCGTCGCGTAAGATCGTCTGCCATTTGTAATCCCTCCGTTCCACTATCAATCTTAGCGGAGCCATTGCAGGGGTGCTTCGACTCAAGCTTCGGTACGTATCGCGAGTCTCGGCTGAAGCCGTGTCAACACTCACGGCACCACACCCGTGGCCGCTCGCCCTCTTGACAACCACCAGCGGGCTCATTTCCCCGGCTCCTTGGGCGCTTCAATGGCCTGCACTTCCTCGAACGTCGGGTTCTCGCCAGCAGCCAGCCGGCGGTCCACTTCGGCGATTGCCCGCGGGTTATCCCCCAGCGCTTTCTTGAGCAGGTGGTCGGCAATCTTGTCGAGGAGTTCCGGACTCATCTTGTTCGGATCGAGATCCAGCAGGTTTGTCTGCTCGAGCCGGTCCCGGAACTTGTCGGGGTTGTTCGCCTTCAGCACAGCGAGCAGCAACGTGTCGGAGTATTCAGTCTCGTACCCAACGATTTTCCCTTTGTACCAAACTGGTTTCCGCAATCCCTCATGGGCCGTCGGGCTTTTTGGAATAAGGCCCGAACCAGTAACGGTGCGGGCATTTGTCACGGCTCAATCCTGATGGGTGTGACGGGCACTGGCAGTCAATGCTACTGGATCGGTAGAAGGACCGGAGGGCTGGCTGCGCCGTTGATTTTGACGATAATCGGTTGATTGCCGGCTGGGACGCCGACAGGAATAACTGCGTTGATCTGATTTAAGCCGGCGAAGCCTGGCGCCAGGCCGCTGAAAGTAACTTTGGCGGAGATTCCACCGATCGAAACAGCCGGCGTCGCTACCGTGGCCTGACCGTTCGCGGCCGTCCCGGCGGGCGGCTCCGACTGAACGGCGCCCAGGCCGTTGGAATAGATGAGCACTGTTTCGCCGATCACGGCCGGGTGATTCGTGTCCACCGGCTGGAAGTTGGAGTGAAGAATGGCGCCGAACGTTTTTCCGCCCGTCGAATAGCTGAAGATGGCCGGCTGAGCGGCCACCACCGGTACTACGATGCCGGCACTGAGTGTGCCCTGGTTTTCGACTTGAATAGTGGCTTGATTCGCGACGTTCCAAGGCACCTGAAAGTTGATCTGCTGCTGGCCGTCCACGTTATCAATTGCAAACAGGGGCGCTGCCGTTCCATTCACCTTCACCGTAACTCCGAGGAAATTGGTTGGCAGAGGGAGGGATGGCGAGAGGTTGATCGCGGAGGCCGAAGTGAGATTCGTTCCAAAAAGCGTTGCAATCTCGCCGGGTGTGATGGAGCCCGCGGCAAAGCTGGCTCCGTTGGTGACCGCGCCTACCGTAGGGATGGGAGAAACGATCTTGGCGAAGAAGCCTTCGTTGTATCCTCCGCCATTGGTGCTTTGAAAGGCATTGACCAGGGGAATGCCACCCGCCGTATAGCCGGCGAAGTAGATGCTTCCCGCGGCATCCACAGCTAACCCCGTGGGAAAGACGTTCGCGCCTGTGCCGTAGAAGGTTCCGAAGATCACTTGTGACCCATCGCTCGACAATTCGGTGAGGTAGGCAACGCCGCTGGTGTAATTCTGCAATCCGTTGGCGAGCGGCAGATCGCCGGCGCCGTCCGCAAGGTTGGCGATGTAGACATTATTCTTTGCGTCGACGGCGATGGCTGAGACACCGTATTGGCCGGTGGCGGAGGGAGATCCATAAAACGTGGACCACACCAGAGCGCCCGTGAGGCTGAGCATGGTGACAAAACCGGTGCCGCAGGCATCGTTTTTGCTGGAGTTGCAGGTAGGTTGCAAAACGCCCGGCGTGGTGGGGAAATCTTTGTACTGGTCAGATCCAGCAGCGTAGACATTGCCCGCTGCGTCGGCCGCGAGCGCACTGACACTGGAAGTGTTCCCCGCGATGGTTCCATTCAGATACGTGGAAAAGACCAGCGATGCGGCGCCGGACTTGGACGGATCGAACTCGGCGACATAGGCATTGCTATTGTTGCCGAAACAAATGGTATCTGGGCCCGCATTCGTTGGACCGCCTGGGCAGGTGCTGGAGATGGCTCCTGGGGTGGTTGGGAGATGCGGGTCCTGCGTGTAGCCACCGATGAAGATTTTCCCCGCGCTTACGGCCAACGCATTGTTATAGGTGTTGTCGTGAGGGCCGCCGAACATGGTGGAGTAGAGGAGGGTAGTTCCGTCCGGAGAGAATTCGGTGACGAACGCTGAATAATTCTGATTGGGCGCCGGCGCCGCGGTTTGAAACGCAGATGGGGTGGTGGGAAAGACATATTGTCCAGTTGCAGCGGGGGTTCCGACCGGGCCATTCGTATCGGCTGTTCCGGCGACAATGACATCGCCGGATGAGTCGAGAGCAATCTGCGGCGCGAGTTCACCTTGCGTGCCGCCTAAGAATGTACCGTACAAAATGCTGGTCCCGGTGGGGTTGAGTTTCACCAGGAATAGAGAATAGGTACCGCTGTAGCCATATCCGGAAGCGTTAGGTCCGCCACATCCGTTGACTTCACCGTAGTTCTGGCCGGTACCGAAGTTAAAACCCTGGGATGCCGGCTCACAGAACAGGCTATAGGCATTCGCGGTAACGGGGAAATTGTTCGAATTAGTTTGGCCGACAACCCAGGCATTGTCGTTGGCATCCACGGCGATACCGGTGCCTATATCGTTGCCACTACCTCCTGCACCTACGGCGCTTCCGCCAACCGCGGGACCGTCGCCTCCGCCGCCGAGGTAGGTGGAATAGATCAGGGACTTGCCGTCCGCGCTGATCTTGGAGACAAAGGCTGCCGACGAGCTCGACGGACCGCACTTAGTGTCAAAAGTTCCGTTGCTAGCGGGGCAGGTGGGCTGGATGACGCCTGGGGTAGGGGGGTAGTCGAGTGCGTTCGTAACTCCCGTGACGTAGATATCGCCAGCGGCATTTATCGCCATGCCATTGATGACCGATTGCTGTGAGGAACCGCCGAGGAAGCTGGAGTAGGCGAGCACAGGGTCGATGACCAATTCGCGGCTGCGGTCATAGGGGCTGACTTCGAAGCTGACTTCACGATTGTTGGCGACGGCGAATCTTCCGTTTACAGCTTGGCGAGCTCCGTGGAGCTGCTGGTAGAGCGCGGGTTNNTCGCCCGACGCATCGACGAGTGGCGTGGCGCCCGCGAACTTCATGCGAATCTGTGCCGGGTCGGCGTGGGGAGCGAGAACGAAATCATATTCGAGCTGGCCCGCAGTGCCGTAGTAGACCAGATCGATCCCTGGATAGACATTCCGTGACCGCGTCTTCGCGTAAGTGGGAAGGTTGGTGGGCCACTTGGTGCGAGTGCTGCCCATCAGGTAGTTGGTGATGCCGGGCAGTTTTTCCTGAGGTTGGATGATGAGATCCGGCTGGACGCCGAGTAGGTCCATGCGTAAGACGGCACCGGCCTTGGAAGCATCGCCGTGGAGGGCAATGGTGGCAGAGGCCGGGCTCAGGAAGATGGTGTAACCAGGGCCGCGGGAGATGAACTGCGCGCTTGGCGCAGTTTGACCCCGGTTGGGCTCAAAGCTGAGAGGCAGTTTGCCATAGCTTGACACGGCCTGCCGCGATGGGACCTGGGCGCTGGCAGTAATACCAACGATGGCCAGCATACTGACGAAGATCTTGTTTCTCATGGATTTTAGTGTGACGGCTGGGGTAATGAAGGGTGACGCCTGTACGGATTGAGTGCCACTTCATTCTACACGCTGGGGCTGCACTGAATTGAGGGTACACTGATCAATGCCCGGCGTTTACCGGGGTCGCGTTCTGGCCGGATCAGGTTTTGCTGAGCTCTTACTTGGTTAGCCTGATACAATCGGCCAATGTGGTACGTTGCTGTTGCCATTGCTCTCATCGTGTGCATATTCCTTGTGGCGCGAGCGAATCGAGGACATCAGCTTTCATCCCGAGCCTCCACAGAGATGCGTGACCACATTCGTCGGCAGTCATACACGAACGATGAGTCGCCATAATCACGCGGGCCGTCAGTTCGAGCCGGAACTTTATGCACGACTCTTGGTCTGTTCTCTCGGTCTCGTCACACTGGCCGCCGGCTTCCTGATCCCGATCCAATTCACGGGTTGTTTCGTGCCGCCCGCACGGTTGAACTTTTAACCGTCTACTCCTTCTTCTTCAGGGCATGATCATTTTCACGAATGAACGCGCGGATCTGGTCGACCATCCCGAGGAGCTTCTCCCACTGTTCGCGATAAAGGGTGACGGGAAAGCGACCGAGGCCGTATACGGACAGACCGCCCTTCTCGCTAACCTTGAGCGACATCTGCCCTCTTGCAGGTTTCTTCAACACTTCGTTCTCGGCGCGAAGCCGCTCAATTTCCGCTTTCAAATCTTCGTCAGATGCCATGTGATTACTGATAGCACAATGCGGAGCTACCGCAATCGCAGAGACGAAGAGTAAGAATTTGTTCTATCGGCATCGTCAGAATAGCGACATTCGCTGGGTTGGTCGTGTTTCAACCGCAGGCGATGCGGCGTCGATAATAACGGCGCCAGCTTCGAGCTGTTTGCGAGACTCGGCTATGGCATGAGTCGCAAAATGGCTACTCTGAATCAAGTTTTCTGTTTCATTCCTCACCTCCAATGCGCCGCGTGCCCTCTCGCGGGACGCGCCTTGACGCGAATCTTATCAGGTTCTGTTGCACCTTCCACTATTTGCCAAGCATTGGTTCTCCGACGATGTGATTCTCACCGGCGTTCGGTGGCATGTGCGGTTCCGGCTCAGCTATCGAGATGTGGCGTGATCGCTGCCGAATTGGGAGTGGCAGTGGCGCCGCCCACATTCTACGTTGGGTAGTTCGAGACGCCGAGGAGCTTGCGCGCCGTTGGGAGCGGTTTGAACTGGCGGTAGGTCGATCGCAGGTGTTGCTGGGAGACAGTCGCAGCACCACACCCGTGACCGCCCTTGTCGAGAACCACCAGCGGGCTCATTTCCCCGGCTCCTTCGGCGCTTCAATCGCCTTCGCTTCCTCGAAAGTCGGGTTCTCGCCAGCAGCCAGGCGCCGGTCCACTTCCGCTATCGCCGCGGGATTGTCACCCAGGGCTTTCTTCAGTAGGTGCTCAGCGATCACGGCGCCGAGGGCACGTTTCAGGTCGGGGAGCATGGCGATCTTGTCGCGGAGCAGCAGCTTTCGCAACGAATCGGGCGAGAACGAGTTAGTGGAATCTCGACGCGTTGTCAGGACCGCGCAACCCGGCGGCAAACTGCCACATCCACGGCGAAGACTGCGACACTTTGCCCACCGACTGCCGGATCGTCGTCCACTTGCCACTGCGGCCTTGTCCCGCTCCGGCCCGCAGTTGGCACAATCCCTCTGGTTTGCTGGGATCAAAAGAGGTTGCCGTCCCGGCCAGGATCGTGCAGGTCCGGAAGCAAACGTGCAGCAGGAGAACGTCAAATGAATTCGAAAGCGGTGACCTTCTTACTTGGGCGAGGGATTCTAGCGCTTTCCCTCCTCATCTCGGGTGCGTTGCAGGCGCAATTCGTTGGCGCCACGCTCTCCGGCACCATTACCGGCTCTTCGGGAGCAGTCGTTCCCAGTGCCAAAATCTCCGTCAAGAATGTGGGCACGGGGCAATCGATCGAGACCGAAACCAATTCGGCCGGGCTCTACAACGTGCCAAACCTCCTGCCGGGGGATTACGAGGTTTCCGTCTCTGCGGAAGGATGCGACTCGGATCGAGATGCGGGAACGTGCTCCCTAGCGGTGCTATGAAAGGGGACGATTGCTCGGTCTGCGGTGTCTCTCTGTATAGTAGCGGTCCACTCGCTTTTTATGAACTGACCCACACGTACATGGCGCGTGATTCATCCGGAAACTTTGAGGAGCCCTGCGTACCCACGACCATGCACGAATATTTTTGCAGCGAAGCATGTCTCGTGAAATTCGTCCATGAGCGGATCGAGCCCGATGTATGAGCGATGCCGAGCAATATCAAAAAGAGAGCCAGTTGTGGCTGTGGGTTTCTCAAAATTTCACACCTAGGGTCAAGGACGCTTGTTCGGCATTTCCCCACTCATCGAGGAGTTCAATTGCGTCGCTCTTGGATTTCGCACTGACCACAGAAAACTCGCCGTTGGGCCATCGACACATGTAGATCGCCATGACCTGAGCGTAGCAACCTACCGGCTCGGTTTCATTGCCGGCCTCGTCCGGGGATGTACGGAAAGATGTACGGAAAGATGTACGGAAGGAAGCGCTCTACCCACGATTACCAAGCGAATTTTAGAAGTGCTCAGGGTGACTAAGCAAACGCGTCATCACCCTGTATCTAAAGCACTATTTATTAATAGTGAGCAATGTCGAATAACTCACCCTGATAATTCACACGCAGGAGGTCGCAGGTTCGAGTCCTGCCGCGCCCACCACAACTCCCAGTGATTTGAAAGAGTTGTTCGAAGTGAGTCTCATCGGTTTCGCCTATCCTTTGCTTCACTGTGTCCTAAACTGTGCCAAAACCCTGCTCAGTTTGTTTGCGCTGTGCCAAAACTCAATCCGCCTTCATTTGCCTGATGATTCAATTTGGTCAACGCCTCTCGTTTCATCTGTAGCTTCATCTGCGAGTACTTCTTGAATACCTTCGCATCGCCCCGTCGGAGCAACTGTGTGACCCACTTGTCCGCAACGCCGCCGGCACTGAGCCGTGTGGCGTACGTCGAGGGGAGGTCGTAAATGCGAAAGTAGCGAATACCTGCTCTCCGCAACGCGAGACGCCAGACTGTCTTGAACGATTTCTGGTGGACGACAAAGATTCAATTTTTCGGACCTTACGGGGACTCAACTGCCTCTTTCCGATCGAAAGGGGGCAAGCTGGTGCGTGGCGGACGACGCCAGCGTGTTTACTTCGTCGAATACGATGGGCCATTGGCCCGGACCGTGGTGATCCAGGTGATTGGACAGTAGAAGATCCGCTGGGCGATTCAGGTGGTAATCACTTCCACGCCGGCAACCCTGAGAGCGTGCAGGTATTTCTCGTCCGCGCCTTTGTCGGTGATCAGGCGATGCACCGCACCGACCTTATCGATCACCGAGAGACTCCGCCGGCCGAGCTTGCTGGAGTCGGCAACCGCGGTCGCTTCCTTCGAGACTGCAATCATCAGGCGATTGAGTTGGGCTTCCAGAATATCCGGGGTGGTGAAACCGACCTCCGGGTCAATCCCGTCGACGCCTAGAAACAGATGATCGGTGACCAGGCCGCGCAAGGTGAACTCGGCTTGCGGCCCGACCAGCGAGTACGATCTCGGCCGAACCATGCCACCGAGCATCACGACCGCGATGTCGGCGGTGTTGGTCAGCTCCATCGCGATGTTCAACGCATTGGTGATGACCGTGACGGGCCGTATCCGCGACGCCTTCAGGCAGCGCGCAATCTCGACGGTGGTGGTACCGGAATCGAGAATGACGGTTTGGTTGGGATGGATCAGCCCGGTGGCCGCCTCGGCTATGCGGACTTTTTCCGCGTGATGCAGCGTTTGCTTGAACTCGATCGGGTAATCCACGCGTGGATCGGTTCGTTTCACGGCGCCGCCATGGGTACGGACCAGCGCGCCCGCATCGGCTAATGTATCCAGGTCGGCGCGCACGGTAACCGCCGAGATTTGGTAGCGCTCCGCAAGTTCTTCCACCATTACCCGATCCTTGGTTTCGAGGGTGGCGAGGATATTCCGGTGCCGCTCCTGAACAAGCATCCGCTTTCGACCGGGGGTTGCCATCGCTTCTAATCTACCTGAAAACGCAGAAAAACGAAACCAAATCCAGCTGCAAGGGAAAGCGGACGCGTACGGCAACCGTTTCTAAATGCCCTTCCGCCAGCCGGACGCGTCGTGCGGTTCGAACTCGATCGGAAACCCTCCGCCGGCGTCGAGCCGGATTGACCGGAGCGCGTGGTGTGGCCAGAGTCCGCCAGCCTTAATCCTGCTCGATTCGGGAACGGCCCCTCGTTGAGGCGGCCGTGGGATTTGGGCGCGGGTCCAGGACATCGGCTTCGAGGCCGGTGGCCGCGATCGCCGCGGCTCCGGCGCCCAGCAGGTTTCGTCGTGTGACAATGTTCTTCTTTCCTCTCAAGGTTGCCGCAACGAGGCCAGACCTTGCCGGCCGAGCAGTTGCGAGAGGCCGCGGTCAGGGGCCAGCACGGCGGATCGGAATTCCGCCTCCGCTTCACTGGTTCTTCCCAGCTCGCGCAGCAAAGCGCCGCGCATGAAGTGAGGGAGCCCCGCTTGTCCACCGGTTCGCTGCAATGCCGACTCGGCGCGGCCGCGCCAGGATTGGTCGTCGGGATTCAGGCGTTTCGCCGCCAACAGCGCAAATGCAGTGGGTTGTCCGCCGGTGGCTTTTTGCCAATGTTGGCGGGCCTGATCCCGGTCGCCGAGGGCGGCGTAGATCTCGCCGGCGGCGAACTGGTAACGCGGCTCATTGAGCAGCGGACTCAGGCTATCGCTCGGGAACGGCATACCAGCCGGCGCCTGTCCGATGGATTGCATCAAGGCGCGCGCTTCGTCGCGCTTTCCCGCTCGCGTCAACGCACTGGCGCGCATCAACTCGACTTCAAGGTACACCTGGCCGACGCCGGTGCCCAGTTCCTCCATCGCGAAGAAGCGGCCTCGAAACAGTTGTTGCGCTTCCGCAAACTGCCCCGCTTCGGCCAACGCCAGAGCCCGCGCATAGACGAGACTGGTGGGCATGTTCCGAGGATCGGGGAACTTGGCCAACGCCAGAGCCCGCTCGCTCGCCGGACGCTGGAGCACGGCCAGGGCCTGATCGAGGCCCAGGTAGAGGGCGACGTTCGACGGGTCGACGCCCAGCCCTTCGCGCAGAACGGCGGAGGCCTCTTGCGGGTTGTTCTCGAAGAACAGCAGGCCGTAGCCGAGATTACGGTGAAGGGTCGGAATGGCGCCTTGTAATGCCCGAGCTTTTTGCCATTCTTCGATTGCGCGCTCGGTCAAGCCTCCGGACATCCACAAGTTGCCCAACAGAAAATGAGCCGTCGCATCGCTGGAATTTGCTGTCAGCGCGGCGCGCAATACAGGCAGGGTGCCCGCGCGGTTGGGAAAGACATACAGCGTGGATTTCCCGGAAGCATCGCGGTAGCGATCGGCTGCATCCGGCCGGCCGAGCCGCTCGCGGCAGTAGGCGAGGTAGTAAGCGATCAGCGGATGTTGTTGCGGAAGGACCGTGCCGGGCTCGCTCCAGGCCGCCTCCACAGCGGGATAGCGGTGTTCGAGCAACTCGGCGGCGGTATCGAACATTCCCAGGTTGATATAGAGCGAAGTCAAATCCAGGACTCGCTCCGGGTCTGCGGCCAAATGGCTCCAAAGTGCATCGTCAGACGCGCCTGACAGAGTCGCTTCGAAGCGCAGCGCCGAACTGGCCGGGTCGAATTGCAGCCAATGAACCTGGCGCTCCTGAGCCTCCTTGGTCCGGCCCAGCTTGCGGAGGAGCGCGACTTCGGCGACGCCCAAACGGATCGCGTCTGGAGATTCCGCCAGAGCTCGGCGAGTCCAATCGAGCGCCATCGCGTAGTCGCGCTGTTCAGCCGCGAGGAACGCCAGTTCGAGGCGCGCCGCAGCGCGGTACTCGCGGAACACATGGGCGTGTTCAAACTCGGTTTGCGCCTGGGAGGTCTCGCCCGAAGCGGCCAGGGCGAGACCGAGATAGTAATGGATGTCAGGATCGTTGCTGCGGCGGCGTTGCGCGAAACGAAGATGCTCTATCGCCTCCTCATAGCGGAGCAATGTGACCGCCAGCCGCCCTGCCGCCTTGTGCAACGCGAAGCTGTCTCGAAATCGCAGCAGACCTTCACCATAGGTCTCCCAAGCGTCCAGATTTCTTCCGTTGAGTTCGTGATCGACGCCGATTTCGAGGAAGTCGCCTGCGCTACGTTGATCCGGCGCGGGGAACTCGTGTGCAGGCTGCGGGCCGGTCTGGATGTCCAAAGGTTTTGCCATATCATATTGGCCCTCGGTATGGCTCAGCAGGAGCTTACCTTGCGCGTCCAACAGTTCGACCGAGTACACTGGCCCCGCCGGTAAGTCTCTAAAGAAAGTCTTCGCCGGATCCAGCGAGACGCGATCCTCCGACACAGTGCGGTTTCCATCGCGGATACGGAGGAGTCCGTTCTCGACGACATGCGTCGCGTTGATGCCCAGCCGCACGAGGGAGCCGTGTTCGAAGTTCACGATCGCATGCAGGTTGGCGCGCGCGATGCCACCGATCTCGCGCACCGGCATCCAGTATTCGCTGAACTCGATGGCCTCCTGCGGTTCGAGAAACGCGTAGGTTTCCTGGTTGCGGAACAATCCGCCTTGCACTTCCAGGTAGGCGCTGTCGTTGTCCGAGAGTGCCTTGCGCCAGGCCTTGCCTTCCGGGTCCACTCCCCAGGACCACAGCTTCTTGGCGGGCGCATCGGATGGCCACGCAAAGTGCACCACTCCGGCTTGCGTGCGTGGATGGTAGATTCCCATGTACGGTTCGCGCGTGGCGTAGGCGAACTGCGATACAGGGCCTTTCACATGGTTCCCCAGGCGGCTCTGGTCCAAACCCTGCGAATTCACGGGCCAACTGTCAACGAACGTAAACCCGTGGCTCGCGCTGAAATTCTGCGGATAGTAGATCCGCGTGTCGTCCCAACTCTCGACCGCGGCATTGTTCCACCAGTAATAGCGTCTGCGAACGGCGCCTGGGTTATAGAGCCGTATCCTCTGTTCGAGGACCGTGCTGCCGGGCCTCAGGATCAGTTCGACCCGCCATTGCATCCCATAAACGCGGTCCACGTTTCCCACCCATATCGAGGCGCTGCCATCGGGATGTTGACGGATCGCGAAGTCGACCGGCGAGACGGTCACCCAATTGTGCGACACCGGGAAGTTGAATTCGACTCCGAACGCCGCCCAGGCGCCGCGGTTCGAGACGAGAGCCTTCTTGATCGATGGATTGGCGTAGAACAGTTCCGCCCCATTGGTCTTGTCCATACACGAATAGATGTGTCCGCCCAGGTCGGGCAGAACCGAACACTTCAGATACTCGTTCTCGATGAAGATGGCGCGCCAGGCTTGCGGACCGCGCTGGTCGGTCAGCCTGTCCCGGATCGTGTACGGATAGTTGAGCCGGCCCGCGGAAAGAGCGTCGAACGGCGGGTTAGTGTCGGGCAGGCCCTCCTGATAGGTCGGTAGAGTGAGCGTCCCTTGCCAGACGCGCACCTCCGCGCCGAGCAGCAGGCTGGTGAGACAGACCAGGAACACGGTCTTCACAATTCGCATGGATCCCCCTTTGGCTGTGCTGCCTCAGCACTCGTTTTTGTGAGCGCGAACTCGTACTCGGGTCCCAGGGCAGCAGGCCACTCCGTTGAAGACGCCGATCCAGGAATGTTGATTCTACGGGACCCCGTGGCGCACGCACTCTTGCGTGCCGTGTTCGCACTCTTGCGAACACAATAGGAAGAAGAACTATTTTCATGGCGTTCCCATGAGTGTGAACGCGGCACGCAGGAGTGCATGCGCTACGACGCGTCTTCATCACTTTTGGTGGGCCAGCAGGCCCATGGGAACTCCCTTGCGGTCGCGGTTCGGAAAATCGAGAACTGGAGGCAAAACATCCATACAGTACTTTCGTTTTATGTTACTACTTTCGATTTCATTCTTTCATCTTCTTTCTGGGAGCGATTCAACACTTCAAGGGATTGGAATGACGCTCGCGCGGCGAACGGAGACCGGAGGAAACTGGGCCTTATCCATCTGTCTGATGGCGGAATAGTAGTGGTCTTCGAGCCGCGCTACACTTCCTAGTGATGCAACGCCTGTCCGTTCTATTGCTTGCCGCGCTACTGGTTTTCGGCGCGGGCTGCGGACGTGACGCAGTCGACGCCAAGCGTTTCATCGTGCTGGGAGTCGACGGCATGGATCCGGGATTTCTGGAAAGGCATTGGGATGCACTCCCCAATCTGGCGGCGCTCGGACGGCAAGGCGGCTTTCGCCGGCTCGGGACGACTATCCCTCCGCAGAGCCCGGTTGCCTGGTCGACCTTCATCACCGGCCTTGACCCGGGAGGGCATGGTGTCTTCGATTTCGTCCACCGCAACCCCCGCACCATGCAGCCGTTCTCGTCGATGGCCGCAACCGAGGAGCCGGCCCACAACCTTTCGATCGGCCCTTATCGGCTGCCCCTTTCATCCGGACATATCCGGCTGTTGCGTCAGGGTACGGCGTTCTGGCAATTGCTGGCGGATCACGGCGTGCCGGCGACAATCATACGGATCCCGAACAACTTCCCTCCGCTCGAAAGCAAGGCGCGATCGCTAGCGGGCATGGGCACACCGGACCTGCAGGGAGGATTCGGTACCTTTACTTTCTTTACGGATGATCCGCTGGAACTGACTCATGACGTCGCTGGTGGAAGGGTCGTCAAAGTGCGCCTCCAGGACGGCGCCGTGGTTCTGCCCATCCCGGGACCGTCGAACACGCTGCGCACAGATCACGCGCAGACCTCGATGGACCTTGCCGTGGCGGTGGATCCGCTTGAATCCGTCGCGCGGTTCCGTGCCAAAGACAGCGTGTTTATTTTGAAGGAGCACGAATGGTCCGGCTGGATCCGCGCCGGGTTCCCGCTGATTCCGATCATCAAGCCCGTGCGTGGCATGTTTCGCGTCTACGCAAAAGAGTTTCATCCCGTCTTGCAGATTTACGTTTCGCCGGTCAACTTCGATCCTTCCGCTCCTGAGGTTCCGCTCTCCACTCCGGCATCCTACAGCCGCCAAATGGCGGCGGCGATTGGGCCTTTCTACACGCAAGGCATTGCGGAGGATACGGCCGTATACCGCGCAGGCCTGATCGACCGGCACGAGTATCTGGCGCAGAGCGGGCTGGTGTTCGAAGAGCAGTTCGCCATGCTGCGCGAGGCGGTGAAGGACTTCAAGACCGGTTTGCTGTTTTTCTATTTCTCGACGATCGATCAGAACTCGCACATGCTGTGGGGGCAACACGAAGACGAGCTACTCGATAGCTACCGGCGGGTGGACGCTGCCGTCGGATGGGTCATGGCCCGCGCCGGGCCGGCCACCGTGATGGTCATGTCCGATCATGGCTTCACCCGTTTCGACCGCGCTTTTCACGTCAACGCGTGGCTTCGCAGCGAGGGTTTGTTGCAACTGGACAGTCCGGCGGCGGCCGCCGGCGGTGACGGCTTCGCGCACGTAGATTGGTCCCGGACAAAGGCGTATGCGATCGGTTTGAACGGCTTGTACGTGAACCTGCGGGGCCGGGAAAAGTACGGTTCGGTGGATGAAACAGAGCGCTGGAATGTGGTGCGCGCCGTCAAACAGCGGTTGCTTGCCCTCCGGGATCCGAAAAATGGTGGGGCTGTCGTCGACGCGGTCTATGAGCCACGGGCGGTGTTTCATGGCCGGGTTCTGGAGTTCGCTCCCGATCTGATCATCGGTTACGCCTCCGGTTACCGCGGATCGTGGCAGACCGCACTGGGCGCGACGCCCGAAAGCATCCTCGAAGACAACAACGACCTCTGGATCGGCGACCACTGCGTCGATCCTTTGCGCGTGCCCGGCACACTACTCACCAACCGGACAATCCGACTCGGCCATCCTGGTTTGGCCGACCTTACCGTCACGATACTCGACGAATTCTCCGTCGCTCCCCCCTCAGAGATGAAAGGTCAGTCCATCTTCCGATGAACGGCTGTTGTTTTCGTTTGCTTGAGTACATCTTTCGTTTTGTGTCGCTCCGTCGTCGCGTCATGCGCTCCCTCGAACCGGCCCTCTCCAGATGTTCAAACGGTTAATTTATCATGCTTTGTGCATATTCCTGACTCAGTATGCCGCTAGCCGCGCCGAGGATCACACTTCCGTTCACTGTCTTTTGATATTGCGTTCGCCTGCGTTTCATGATACGTTCCTCACCAGGGGTTGCACTGGATTGGCGGTCGAGCGTTTGGGTCTGTCCGCCTCAGCAATCAACAAAAGGGGATTATGAGAACCAGACTGTTCTGCATGGCAATCATTTTGGTTGCCAGCTTGTCTCTGGCAGCGCCTGCGTTTGGGCAGGGCGGCCAGGGCGCCATCACTGGGGTGGTTTCGGACCCCACGGGCTCCGTGGTTCCTGGCGTGGAAGTAACCGCGTTGCATCTGGAAACAAAAGCCGTCTTCAAGGCGACGACGACCAGCGGGGGCATATACCGGATTCCCTATGTGCCGGCCGGCACATACCGGGTTTCTTCCGACGTCAAAGGTTTCAAGACTTCTGTACTGGATCAAGTGACGGTGGCGGTGGCCACAGTGGTGACCGTGGATCTGAAGTTGGAAGTGGGCTCGGCTTCCGAATCGATAACCGTCACCTCCGCGGCATCGCAACTGGAGTCATCGAGTTCCGAACTCGGCTACACGGTTTCGACCCAGGAATTTCACGACTGGCCGATCGACAGCAACGACGATGGGCAGCGCCAGATTCAGGCATTCATCTACAACAGCCTGCCTGGAGCAACGGGCGATTCTTACCTCGGGAGCATCAACGGATCTCCAACAGGTTCCCATGAAGTATATATCGAGGGTATTTCCATCGGACGCGCAGACCTTGCCGGCGACAGCGATGAATTCGAGCCGAGCGTGGATGCGATCAGCGAATTCAGGCTTCAGACCGGCGGACTGAATGCCGCTTACGGCGGCGGGCTGACGGCCGTCGCCAACTTCGATATCAAATCCGGCACCAACGAATTCCACGGCACGGGCTACGATTACATCGAAAACACGGTGCTGAACGCCAACGGCTATGACAACAACGCATTCGGCAACGCCAAGTCGCCGTTTAAGCAGAACAGCTTCGGCGGCGCCGTGGGTGGTCCATTGTGGATTCCGAAAATATACAACGGTAAGAACAAGAGTTTCTTCTTCTTCAGTTATGAGGGCGACCGGCGCCGCACCGGAACCATCAGCGGTTTCCGCTCGCTGCCCACAGCCGCTTTCAAGGATGGCGATTTCTCTGCCGTTCCTCAAGCGATCTATGATCCGAACAGCACGGTCTCACTCGGTGGAGGCCTCTATTCCCGAACGCCGTTCCCCGGCAACGTGATTCCCGCCTCCGATATCAGCAAAGTCTCGGAGAACATTTTGAAGCTGGCGCCCATTCCCAACCCGACTCTGCCGGGATTCGTCCGCAATGCGCTCGGATCCGCCAACCAGCCGATATTCAACCTCGACACGTTCGGAGGCAAGTTCGATCAGAACATCGGCGACAAGCACAAGTTGTCGTTCTTCATCAACGACAACGACCGGTTCCGCTACAACGGAGCCGGCAAGGGTTACTTTCCGGTTCCCGGCAGCGCCTCCGGATCGTTCGCCCTGCAGAACATCCATGGCGACATGATCCGCGTCAGCGAGACCTGGACGATCGGGCCTACGCTGCTCAATCACTTCGCCTTCGGCTTCAACCGGTTTAACGATTCCAACAGCTCGGCCACCCTGGGCGGGAATTGGCCCAGCAAAATCGGCTTGACCGGTGTCGAGGAGACCACCTTTCCCCTGATCAATTGGGCCGGCACTATCGCCCAAGGCGGATCTCTCACTTCACTCGGACGCAACAATGCCGGAGTGGAACCGAACGGCAGCTACATTTTCACCAACGATACCACCTGGATCCACGGCGGTCATTCGATCAAATGGGGAGCCGAAGTGCGGAAGTACTTCTACAACCAGGATTATCGCAGCGGCACATCGGGAACCTTCACCTTTGGCCCATGGCAGACTGCGGACCCGCAGAATACCAGCGCCACCGGTTTCGCGTTTGCGAGTTTCCTGCTGGGCGACGTCAGCAAATCCGGTCTCAACGTGCCGAAGGTGAATCCGCAGAGCCGCGTCTGGAACCCCGCGTTTTATGTCGCCGATGACTGGAAGGTGACTCGCCGTCTGACCGTGAACATCGGCTTGCGCTGGGATATCGTCGGCGGCCTATATGAGACGCACGGCTATTCATCGGGGCTCGATCCCACGGTTCCCAACTCGGGCGCCGGGGGCTATCCAGGAGCCTTGGTCTTCCTCAGCGATCTCAAACGAAAATCATTCCAGAACACGGTCTGGGGTGAGCTCGGTCCTCGTCTCGGTTTCGCTTACGCCATCTCTTCGAAGTTGGTCCTGCGCGCAGGCTACGGCCTGATGTACACGCCTCCCATCGCCAACGCCTTTGGTCTCGCAACCATCGCCGGCTACACGGGCACCAACAACTTCCCCACCTCAACGCGCAATCCTGTGTTCAATTGGGATGCCGGGTACCCCGCCTATAGTTTCACCCTGCCGGACAAGGATCCGACGCTGCTGAACGGACAGGGCATCAGCTATCAACCGAAGGACTCGGGTCGTCAGTCCTATGCGCAAAACTATACATTCGGCTTCCAATACCTGATCACTGGAAGCACCATCCTGTCGGCCAACTACGTCGGCAATAAGGGTTACCGGTTGGACGCGGGCAATTTTGCAAACATGAACCAGCTCAATCCCAAATATCTGGCCTTGGGCGACACGCTGCTCGACGACATCAGCCTTCACCCCGGGATCAAGCTGCCTTACGCCGGCTTCACCGGCACGGTGGCTCAGGCATTGTTGCCATTTCCGCAGTATGCCGGAGGCGGAGTGGCGTTCCAATTCCCTCACTTTGGCAGCTCCAGCTATAACGCCGCCCAGGTTGTGGTTTCGCATCGTCTCACCAAGGGCCTTGGCTTCCTGGTCGCCTACGCGTTTCAGAAGACACTCACCAATACGGATAGCGCCAACATCTATTACGGCGGATCGTCGCAGGACGTATACAACCGTTCGCTCGAGAAATCGGTGGCGGCGTTCGACCATCCGCAGAGTTTGAAGTTGACCTGGATTGCGGAATTACCGTTCGGCAAAGGCCGCAGGTGGGTGAACCATGGTGGCATCCTCAACCAGATCGTCGGCGGCTGGACGCTTACCGCCAACCAGCAATACCAATCCGGCGATCCGTTGTCGATCGGCACCAGCATCGACACCAGTTCGTATCTGTTCAACGGCGCTGTTCGCGCCAATGTGTTGACCGGAGTGCCGCTGACCGTTCCCATGACCGGGAACCTCAACGTCGCCGGGGGCGTCGGCATCCAATACCTCAATCCAGCCGCGTTTACCAATCCGCCGATGACTGCGAACGGTGTCATTTTGAGTCTGGGTACCTCGCCCCGATACTTCGGGAATCTGCGAGGACCGTTCCAACCATCGGAGAACTTTGGCCTGTTCAAACGCTTTCCGTTCGGGGAAAAGCGCTTCCTAGAGGTCCGGAGCGATTGGTTCAACGCCTTTAACCGGACTGGCCGGGGTGATCCGGTCACCACCGTCGGCGACCCACAGTTTGGCCAGATCATCGATGTCCAACAGGGCCCTCGCGCGATTCAAATGGAGGCCCGGCTAACCTTCTAACGCACTGCTACGGCCTAACGCACTGCTACGGCCTGACGCCACTGCTACGGTGCTTTCGGCGCAACGGGGATCCGCATGCGGCGGTCTCCGTTGCGCTTTTTTGCTTTCCTGCCGTAGTGCGGATTCAAAGGATTGAATGTATCCTGAATCGATGGTTTCTCATTGGCTCGATAGTCGAAAGGCCCTGTGGCTGTGCCTGTTGGCGCTTGGCTCCGCGGCGTCCTGCCAACGGTTTCATGAGAAGCCCGCCCCGGTGCTCCACCCGTTCAACGTAGTCGTCATCACGGTTGATACGTTGCGGCCGGATCATCTGGGTTGCTACGGCTACAAACAGATCGAAAGTGCGACCATCGACCGGATCGCCGAAACAGGCACACTGTTTGAAAACGCCGTCACTCAGACGCCGTTAACGCCGCCGTCCCACGCCAGTATTTTCACCGGCCTCAATCCGCCTGCTCACAAAGTGCGGGACACGGGTGGATTCATTCTGTCGCCATCGATACCTTCCCTGGCAAGCATCCTGCACGATCGGGGTTGGGACACTGCCGCCTTCGTCAGCTCGGCGGTACTCAAAAAACGTTTCGGATTCGATCACGGCTTCGATGTATACGACGATCAATTTGGCCGCGCTGGGACGGGACAGGAACTGCTCGAGGATGCCGAACGGCGGGCGGCGGGAACTGTCGACAAGGCCGTGCAATGGGTCGATCAGCGCGGCGCCAAACCTTTCTTCCTTTGGGTGCATCTCTACGACCCCCACACGCCCTACGATCCACCTTCTCCTTTTCGTGAACGCTACAAAGACCGTCTTTACGACGGCGAAATCGCCTACGCCGATTCCGAACTCGGCCGCCTGATGGAGCACATTCGACGGAAATCGCCGGCCGACAAGACCATCCTGGCCCTGCTCTCCGATCACGGCGAGAGCCTGGGCGAACACGGTGAGTATTCGCACGGCGTGTTCCTCTACGACGCCACCTTACGAATTGCATTCGTTCTCTCTGGACCGGGCGTTCCCGCCAGGCTTCGTGTAAAGCCGCAGGCACGGACCATCGATGTCCTGCCGACTGTCCTCGATCTGGTGGGCAGCGCCGCGCCCGCAGGCCTAGAGGGTGTCAGTCTGGTTCCGCTCTTGAAGGGCAAAGAAGCTGAAACGGACGTCTCATACGCTGAAACCCTGTATCCGAAGATCGCTTTGGGTTGGGCCGAGCTTCGCGCCATCCGCACCAATCAATGGAAGTACATCCGTGCGCCGAAGCCGGAGTTGTACGACCTCCGCCACGATCCTTCCGAGGCCACGAACATCGTGGCGGAGCATTCCGCCGAGGTCCGCAAGCTCGAGGCGCAGCTGGCCGCGGTGGGCCGGTCGTCCGGCCAGGAAAAAATCGAGACCACCCCGCTCGACGAGCGGACCTTGGCGCAATTGAAATCTCTTGGCTACACATCCGGATTTTCGCCGCGTTCCTACCGCCTCGACGGCGAGGGCATCGACCCCAAGGATCGCGTGGCGGTGCTGAAGCTGATTGACTCGGCGGAACAACCCGCCTACAACCTGACCGAATCGCAACGGATCGGCAAGTTGTCGGAAGCGGTTCGCATCGATCCCACCAATCCTCTCATCTACTACACCCTGGGTGCGAGACTGGAACGGTCTGGCCGCTATGACGATGCCATGCGGCTGTATCGCTCGGCCATCGCCAACGGCATCGAGAACGGCCGCCTGCATTCGCGTCTGGCCGATCTGCTGGTGCGGGCCGGCAAGAAAGCCGAGGCCGTTCCGGAGTACGAGAAATCCATACAAATCAATCCCGCCGATGTAGCCAGCCAGGCGAACTTGGCCACTGTTTACCTCGAGCAAGGCCGCGAGCGGGATGCCGAACGTCTTTTCAAAGGTATTGCGGCCATCGATCCATCCAGCGCCGCCGCGCAAAATGGGCTCGGTGTGCTGGCTATCCAGCGCCAGGACGGCACAGCCGCTCGAGGCTATTTCGAGAAGGCAGTCGCGCTCGATCCGGATCTGGTGGAGGCGCAACTCAATCTCGGCCTCCTTTACCAGATGGCGGGCGACCGGCCGCGTGCGAGAGCGGCCTTTCAACAGTTCCTGGCCAAGGCATCGCCGCGGCAGTACCATACGGTGATCCCCAAGGTTCGCGCGGCATTGGCCCAGTTGCAGTGAAGGTGAGTCATGTTTAACGGAACCATCAAGCTGAAAAAGGACCTGCTGCAGCGGGTCGAGCGCTGCGCCAAAGCCGGAGGGTACAGCTCGCCGCAGGAATTCGTCGAACACATCATCGAACGCGAACTCGCCAAGCTCGAGGATGCGCAGAGCGACGAGGAAATCGTCAAGAAGCTCAAAGGTCTGGGATACATCGACTAGCGGCAAAATGGCATTCCTGACATTGGCCGCCTTCAGCGTCGCCGCCGGAATTCTGATCCTTTTGATTTTCAAAGTCACCTCGAACCAGGGAGCGCTCGCGGCGGCCCGGCGGAGGGTTCGCGCGCACCTGCTCGCCATGCGCTTGTTTGCCGACGATCCGGCCGTGCTGCTGCGCTCCGAGGGACGTCTGATTGCCTGGAACCTGCGATATATGGCGCTGCTGGTGCCGCCATTCATGGCGGTCGCCGTCCCGCTGTTCTTCGCCTGGGATCATCTCGATGCCTTATGGGGACGCGCTCCGCTCGGGCCGGGCGACGCGGTGGTGTTGACCGCCCGCGTGGCTGGCGACACGTCCGGCGTCCAGCTGATCGTGCCGGAATGGCTCGCGGTCGAGACACCCGCCGTTCATGCTGTCGCTCAAGGAGAAGTGAGCTGGCGTCTCGGAGTTCGCCAGGCGGGATCGGGCGACGTACTGGTGAAGGCCGGAGGTGCGATCTTAGTCCACAAGATCGAAGCGCGGAGGGGTTGGCACTATTTGAGGGAGCGGACCACCTCGTCCGGTCCGGTCGAGTGGGTGGAGGCCCGCTACCCACGGGCCGAGGTGCCCCTGCTCGGCATTTCCTTCCACTGGGCCGTATGGTTCACGCTGATTTCAACCGTGGCCGCGCTGGCGTTGCGCCGAAGCCTGCGGGTTACATTGTGAAGGCGCGCCCGTCCATCCACTCCGGACATGGTACGCCGAACAGATTGAGGATCGTGGGCGCGAGATCCTCGATGCCGGGGTTGGCGCTCTGAAATCGCAGGTTCGAAAA